>JAUXQA010000180.1 GCA_030683195.1 Rhodoferax sp.
TTGATGAATGGGCGGCCCAGGAAAACGTTGGACTGGTGCACGCCGCATGAGGTCTACAGTGCCTGGCTGGCCAAACTTGAGGATTCAGCCCAAACCATCCAATAAACTACCGATGTGTTGCACTTGGATTTGAGACCGCCCCCTGTAGCCGGCGTCTTGTTTGCTATTAAATTCTTATTTTCATAGCATGAAGGTGATGCTGTGAAGTACCGCCCCGGCTGTGGCGCCTGCTGCATTGCGCCTTCGATTTCCGGCCCCATCCCCGGCATGCCGCTCAGGCTTGCAACATGCGATGGACATGTGCGGCGAATCCCGCACATTGAGGTACTGCTGTGGCTCGCCCGGCTCGACGAGGCCACGGCCCCGCAGCGCTAATCGCCTCCGCCGCCGCACCCACCGCCATCCGAGCCACCGTCCCCGCCAGGAGACTCGCTACCACCAAAGCCATCGGCATCGCCTCCCCCGCCACCGCCTTCGCCAAACTCGGTTCCGCAATAGGCACCCGAGCCGCTTTGCTGGTCAATGTCCCGGCAATCGGGCACATAGGTGTATCCACCAGGAATATTGAATTTCTTGTCCAGCGCAAACAACAAAGGCAAGCGCCTGGGTTGGCGCGGATCAATGCTTTCCTCCTTGCAGGCCCAGTACCAGGTGCGGCGCAAGCCATCATTGCGTTGAGGGTTGCGGCCCAGCACCTCGGCCGGTGTGTGATGCAGCAGTTTGCCAAAAGCAACATCGCACCACAGGCCATAAGCCCGGGTGTGCAAAATGAATTCGTGCCAGGCAAAGTCCACGACCTTGGAGGGCATGGCCACAAATTTGCGCTCACTGCGCAGGTAGGCCACAAAAAACTGGCGCAAACCGCGCAACACCAGGTCGGCATCGCCCGCGCTCAATTGGGGGTATTGGGCTTGCAGTTTGGCGACCAAAAAGGGGGGCAAGCGTGACTCCCGAATGTACTGGCGCCGCCGGCTGGTCTCCCAGGCACGCAGAGCCCCAAAGGCGAGAATGCTGGTCACCAGCACCACGAACATGTGCAGGCCAACGCCAGTGAGTTTGAAAGCGCCCAGCGTGGGCAGCACCAGCACGCCCCACTTCAAGGCCGCCAACAACTGGATTCGCCGCGCCCCTGTCAAACTGATCGTCCCGAGTCGATGACCCATGCTGGCTCCTTGTGTTGCGCTAACCCCCACGACCGGTCAGAGCCGGCCCTCCGCATCATATTTTGGTAGATGCCTGCAACACATCACGCGCCGTGTGTGCCAACGGGCGAGAGACCAGGCCATTGGCGAAAGCGGCACGGGCATCCACGGCCAGCGCACCCACTGAGGCGCCACCTGACCACAGCGGAAAACTCTGCCCGCTGGCGCTGACCTCATCGGGTGCCAGCCAGCGCAGCTGGGTTCCTGCGGGGGCCACGCCCTGCATGACCTCCATGAGCATCTGCTCAAACGAGTAGGGGTGCGTAGGCGCCGCCACATGGAAAACGCCTTGCAGCCTGGCCTCCAACGCGGAAACGGCAAAGGCGGCCAGATCGCGCACATCAATATACTGAAATGGCACCTCTGGGGGCCCCGGTGCATCCACCACACCGCCAGCGGCCAGGCGATTGACCCAGCTTGAAAAGCGCTGCGTATAGTCGTCCGGGCCGATCACATAGCTGGGCCGGATGATCAGGTGACCGGGATAGCGCTCCATGACAGTGTCCTCACACAGGACCTTGAGCGGGCCGTAAGTGGCGCCGTCGATCGCCACGGTCCGCAAGTCTTGCCCTTCAAGAATATCTGTCGAGGCGCGCACTGCATCCTCCCGGCTGCGCAGCGGTATGTCATCGGCATACACCGACACCGAAGACACCAACGCGTAAACGCTCGTTCGCTCCGCCAAAATGCCGCCAAGTACCTCTATCTCATGGGGCCGGTAGGCACAGACGTCCACCACGGCGTCCCAATGGTCATGGGCCAGCAGGTGCACATCACTGACCCGGTCGCCAAGCAAATGGGTCGCGCCCTGCAGTCCGTCGGGCCGGTGGTTGCCACGGTGAAAAACAGACACTTGATGGCCCCGCCTCAGGGCTTCACGCGCCATGGCCAGACCGACGAAACGGGTACCACCCAGGAACAAGATTCGCATTCAAAACCTCCTGACCTCACTAAATTCACAGAACGCCCCAATGCAGATTTTTCATCGGGCAGTTGAAGCATTGTCAAGCCTCAAAGCCCTATTGCGCTACTTTTGCGCAAAGCCCAAGCTGCGCGAACGAGCTGGAGACCTTCCCCGAAACACAGGGGGTTGGCCCTTCCCGTCATGTTGGCCGGACACATGTCCACCGGATTCTCCTAACACAACCCCGACGCCAGTGGCGTTACACCAGCGCATGCCAATAACCGCAGAGCAAGCGGTGATCGACCGGGCGCGCTCATTGATGGCCAATCGGCCCGCCAAGGCATTTGCACTGCTCGATGGTGGTGCTGTTCTGTATTCGGATACAAAAGCCGCAGCGAATGCAGAGTCGGTGCTCTTAGGAGGCTACAGTTATTTCACCTGGACAGACAATTCGAATGCGCCAAACACCGCAGGAGCGAGTGGATGGCGCGGGACTGGAATCAAGTGAGCTTTTGAAAATCCGGAACGGGAACGGGGGGCACCTTGTGCCAGTGATGCCGCATTGCCCGCAAGCCTGAAATTTATCTACAGGCTCGTATCGTCGCGAACCCGGTCTTGTGAACACATCCGGCACGTTCCAAATCAGATTCCGGCTGCTGCAACCAAGCCAGCAGCGCCGGGTTGCTCGCTGCAACCTGCGACTCCACTTCATGCAGATGGGCGAGATAAGGGGCCACCGGGCCGTAGTAATCCGTCACCGGCCCAATCTCCTTGAATGAAATGTTCATGCGCAGGAGCGAGCGTGCCAGTGGGCGCTCCATGGCAGCGTACCAATGGTCAATGCCGTGGTCACGGCTGTACGAATACACCTGGCGGTAGAGTGACAGCAGCACGTGCGTCGCTTGATCACGCCGGTCGCCAGAGAATGCGGCAGGGGGCAGCCCTGGTGCCAATGCTGCAAGCCCCCGGTCAGGCAGACGCCGATAGTCACTGCGCAACATGAGTCGACTGATCTCTGCGGCGCGGCCTGGCACCGGCAGCTTGGCCCCATCGGTAAACGTCGCACAATGATTTTGAAAAGGAAAACGTTCCTCGTCGTTCGGGAGAACCAGGCGCACATACCCCACCAACTCATCATCCAGATCGTAGGCAAAAAAATGCTGGGCTGCATCATCGTGCTCATCACTCTCCAACCCCTGAGGGTAGTCGTCGGGGGACAAAAAACTGCACTCCACGCAATAGACCTGATACCTGAGTTCCAATGCGCTTCTGAGGGCCGGG
>JAUXQA010000195.1 GCA_030683195.1 Rhodoferax sp.
GTGTTCCCTGGCCGTTACGCCAACAAGTCCTGAGAGCGGAACGAAGATGCTACATTGCTATTTTTTAGATAGCTACACAGCATTGTAAATCGCCGGCTAGAGGCCAGTTTACTTACAAATTGATCTCTAAACCCAAAAAAAGCCGCCAGGCACATCCTGGCGGCTTTTTTTCAGCTCAGGGGCGTGGAACAGCGGCGCGCTTAGCCAACGATTTCTGAAATCTCGATGAGGTTCAGGTCAGGGTCCCGCAGATAGACAGAGCGGATTTTTGACGTCGCGCCAGTGCGCATCACAGGCCCTTCAACGATGGGCACACCTTTACTCTCAAGTTCGGATATGACCTTGTCCAGCGGGATGCTGGCGATGAAACAGAGATCCAGTGCGCCCGGCACCGGGATGTGTGCCTTCGGCTCGAACTCATGCCCCTTGACGTGCAAGTTGATCTTCTGGTTGCCGAAGCGAAAGGCTTTGCGGCCGCTCCCGAAGGTCTCGAGCGTCATGCCCAACAGGTCGACATAAAAATGAACACAATCGGCCTCGTTGGCCGTGGTCAGTACGAGATGGTCCAAATGATCAATCATGGCTGTGCCTCCAAAATGTCGCGCTCGTGAGCCCGGGAAAGAATCGCTGAGAAGTCCGGCGGCGGTGCGTGCCGGGTGAGTCGGTGTCCAGCGCGCGAGACCTGTGCAGGCAGGGCGTGCTCCACCAGTTGTTCGAGTTCTGCTGCGGCCGCGATCAAACCGTCGAGATTCAAACCTGTGTCATACCCTATGCAGGCGAGCATGTGTGCCACGTCTTCGGTCGCCACGTTGCCCGTCGCGCCAGGCGCATAGGGGCAACCGCCAATGCCTCCGAGTGACCCGTCGAACCGGACGATGCCAGACTCTACAGCGGCAAGGGTGTTCACCAGACCCATGGCCCGGGTGTTATGAAAATGGGCAGTGAAGTCCAGGGCCTGTTGCCTCAACAGTGCTGTCGCGCAAATTTCCTGCACTTGCGTGGGATAGGCCATACCCGTGGTGTCGCACAAGGTGATGCCCTGCACACCCCGCTGCGCGAAACGATCGATCCAGCCCAGCACGACCTCAAGCGGAACTTCACCTTCCATCGGGCAGCCAAACACGCAGGAGAGCGAGACATTGACCGGCACCTTGGCCGACTGCGCAAGTGTGATCACCTCCGAGAGCTGGCGAAAGGATTGCTCACGCGTCATGCGCAGGTTGACGAGGTTGTGCGTCTCGCTGGTCGACATGACGACATTGAACTCTTCGATTCGACTCTCCAGGGCACGCTCCGCCCCGCGGGCGTTAGGCACCAGCGCGGTGTAGACCACGCCTGGGCGCCGGGCAATGCGCTGCATCACCGCTTCGCCGTCTTGCAGGGCAGGAATGGCCTTGGCGGACGTGAATGAAGTGACCTCGATCTTGGCGTAGCCCAGGTCGCTCAAACGGTTGATGAAGGCGACCTTGTCGTCGGTGGGGATGAATCGGCTTTCCATCTGGAAACCGTCGCGTGTGCTGACCTCATTGAGGTAGAGTCGTTTTCCGTGACCTGATTGCATATGTATTTCCTGAGTACTTGGGCGCGGTGGCATCAAAGGGTTCGGGCGGGCCAGCCTTGGCCTGTCAGCTCGACGGTATGCTGGCCAAGCGTTGGCGCACCGTGGGTGATGCGTCCGGGGGTCGCACTGAGCTTGGGGACGATGCCCGGGACTTTCAGCGGGCGACCGTCTGAAGTGGGCGAGTCAACGATCATGTTGCGCGCCAAGTACTGCGGGTCCTGGGCGATGTCTTCGACAGAGTAAATGTGCCCGACCGGAACACCCGCGTCCGTCAGGACGGCCAGCACCTCGTCGCGGGTGCGTTGGCGTGTCCATTGTTCGATGGCGGCGTCAATTTCATCGCACCTCGCCACACGGCCGTCGTTGTGGGCCAAGGCCGGGTCATCCGCGAGATCAACCCGGTCGATCGCCCGCATGAGCCGGCGGTAAATGGAGTCACCGTTGCCGGCGACCAGCACATAGCGGGCGTCGCTGCACAGGTAGGCGTTGGTTGGGGCAATGCCCGGCAACGCGCTACCGGCCCGCTCCCGGACAGCACCAAAGGCGTCGTACTCAGGCACCAGGCTTTCCATGACATTGAAGACCGATTCATACAGGGCCACGTCAATGAATTGCCCCTCACCACCATGGGCGTGGCGGTGGTGCAGCGCAGTCAGGATGCCGATCACCCCATGAAGTGCCGACAAGGTGTCGCCGATCGACACACCCACGCGAACCGGCACCCGGCCCGGCTCGCCGGTGAGGTGCCGCAGCCCGCCCATGGCCTCCCCCAGCACACCAAAACCGGGCCGGTCGCGGTAGGGACCGGTCTGCCCGTACCCGGAGATGCGCAACATGATCAGCTTGGGATTGAGCAGATGGAGTTGCTCCCACCCCAGGCCCCAGCCTTCGAGCGTACCGGGACGAAAATTCTCGATCAGTACATCGGCCTCGGCGGCCAGTGCGCGAACGGCATCCTGCCCCTCGGGCGTGCGCAAATCCAGGCACACCGAACGCTTGTTCCGGGATTGAACCTCCCACCAGACCGACGTGCCGTCACGCAGCATGCGCCATTTTCGCAAGGGGTCACCGGTGCCCTCTGGCTCGATCTTGATCACATCGGCTCCGAAATCGGCCAGCGTCTTGCCGGCAAATGGTCCGGCGATGAGCTGGCCCATTTCGATGACTTTCAACCCGTGCAGAGCTTGCATGTCTCCAACTTTCTTGAGATTTCATTGGGACCGAATTGTGGACCAGCTGTGTCACCAAGAGGAATTGCCAAGGCGGGCTGGTGACTTCGCGTTTTGCGAAGGCCGGCTAGAAGCCGGCAATTTAAAATTGCACATGCCCTCCTCGCCCATCAACCCCGCCCGCCTTGACTTTGTGACCTTGCGCCTGTTTTGTGCGGTTGCCCATTCAGGGAGCATCACCAAGGGCGCCGCCCAATGCCACCTGGCCCTATCGGCGGCCAGCCGCAGGCTCTCTGATTTCGAGGCGGCCACGGGCTCCCAACTGCTGGAGCGCAGCCCTCAGGGCGTTGCCCTGACAACGGCTGGGCATGTGGCACTGCAACATGCTGTGCGCCTGTATCAGGGTTTTGAGTTGTTCAGCAATGAAATCTCCGAGTATTCGGAAGGCTCGCGCGGCCATGTGCGGCTCTGGGCCAACATGTCGGCTCTGACGGAATTCCTTCCGGATAAGCTGGGGCGCTTCATGGACGCGCATCCGCAGATCCGTGTGGAAGTCGAAGAACAGCTCAGTGGAGACACCGTGCGTGCGCTTCTGGACGGCCTCGCCGACATTGGCGTGTTTGCCGAGGGCACACCGTCAGACGGCATTGCGGTGGAGACGTTTCAAACCGATCAGCTGGTAGTGGTCTGTGCGCGAGAGCATCCCCTGGCCAAACGCAAGCAGCTGGCCTTTGCCGACTGTCTGGAGCACTCGTTCGTCGGTCTCAATCGGGGCAGTTCCTTGCTCGAATTGACCTCGCGCGCTGCCGCAGAAGCGGGACAGCCGCTGCGCCTGCGCATTCAGGTCCGAAGCTTCGATGCAATGTGCCAGATGATTGCCGCCAACCTGGGCATCGGCGTCTTGCCCCTCGCGACATGTGCACCGCTGTTGCGACCCCGCGGCCTGGTGGCATTGAGGCTGTCTGACGCCTGGGCCCAGCGCCGTTTGCTGGTGGGCTACAGCAGCGAAAAATCGTTATCGCCCGCTGCGCAGTTGTTGCTGGAACATCTGAAAAACACCCTGCGGGCGCAGAATAAAAAGTAAGCTGCCTGAGACGCCTAGCAGGGCGAAACGCACACGGCCTCCCGCCGGGCCGACGGGAGGCCGTTCTGAGTTTTAGCGCTGGCCAGTGACTTCAATCTCCACACGGCGATCGGGCTGCAGGCAGGCGATCAGGGCGGGTGTGGGTTTGGCACCTTTGCATTCACCCGGGCGGGTCACCGGATCGGCGCCATTCACGCCGCGGACACTGATCTTTTGAGCCGGGATACCAGCAGACGCCACCAGGTAAGCACTCACCGCTTCGGCGCGGCGGGTTGACAGCTTGAGGTTGTAGGCCTGTGGACCGAGCCGGTCTGTGTGGCCTGTCACGTTGATCACGTCAAACTCCAGCCCCTTGAGCCCTGTGGCCAACCGGTCCAGTTCAGCCCGGCCGCTGGACTTGACGATGGATTGGTCAAAGTCAAACAGCGAGTCTGCGGACAAGGTCACTTTGGTGGGAACACGCGGGGTCGGCGCAGGATACACAGGCGCTGGCGCAGGGGGAGCCACCACCACGGGAGCGGGCATGGGCGCCAGGGCAACGGCCTCCGGCTGGTAAGTTTGCGCCACCGGGGTTGGCGCTTTGGCACCAAAGCGATACACCAGTCCCACCGACACCATGTCCACATCGCCCTTGTTGCCAATGGCATCGTTCACGCGGTATCGCTCCAACTCGGCCCGCATGCTCAGAGCGGGGGTGAATGCATATTGCAGTCCGAGGCCGACCTTGAGGTTGTTGTCGCGTGCGCTGGGGTTGGGGTTCAGTACCCGCACCGCACCGGTTCCGACAAAGGTGTCCCGCGACTCAATGCGGGTCACGCCCAAGCGGCCAAAGGCAGAGAATTTGTCCGTGATGGGCACGGTGCCCACCAGGTCCAGATTCAAGCCCCTGAGCTTGATGTTGCCACTCAGGCTGCCGGACGGGATGGTATTGGCACGATAACCAAACTCACCCAGGTCAAAGTAACCGCCCTCCAGCCCCAGGTTCTTGTTGAACTGGTAGCCGCCAAACAGTTTGTAGCCCCGGCTGCGCTCGTCATTGTCAATGGTGGTAGCCATGAGGCCACTGCCCAGCAAACCGCTGGTGATTCGCGCGTCATCAACCGACGCGCGGGTGGACCCCACATTGGCGCCGGCGTACCAACCGGTGTCTTGTGCCAGCGCACCGGTGCTGGTCAGCACGGCGAGAGCGACAGCGCTCAGCGCCAAAGGAGTTGTGACTATTTTTTGAATCGAGATTTTCATGGCGTATTCCAGAAAAAGTCCTCAGTTCTCCAGGCAGTCATGGAGAACCGAAGGCAGGTTGATGTAGACAAGCAAGGTCGGACCAATCGGCCCAAGCCCTACTGGGGAACGTTGATGACGGTATTGACCAGCGTGACGGAGGCGCCCAGTGACAGGGCGCGGCCGTTCAGGGTGACCACCGAGACGTTGCCGGCGGTCGAGAACGAGGCACCCATCTGCGAGATCACGGTGCCCACCATGGTGCCGCCACCGGCTGCATTGATGGTGGCAAAGCTGCCCACTTGCCAAAACACGTTTTTGGCCTGAGCACCACCCGCGAGGATGATGCTTTGGGGAAACGCCGCACCCGGGCCACCCACGGTCAACGTGGTGGCCATCTGGAAGACCCACACTGCGTTGGCGTTGCCTTGCGCGTCCAGGGTCAGGTTGCCACCTTCCACCATGAAGGAACCTGCAGGCGCCGTGTAGGTGCCGGGCAAGAGCGTCAGCCCAGCCAGGTTGGCGCCAGGGTTGGCACCGGCAGGTTTTGCGGCCAGGGCGAGGTAGGCGGTTTGGGCGTCCAGGCGGGCTTGCGTGGCGGCGGCACAGGCGGCGGCATTCACGCCGTTGGCGGTGGGGCCGGTCACGGAGTTGGTGCAGCTGTAGATCTTGCCGTTGACCGCGCCGATGTTGTCGCCGGTTTCGGTGTAGATGTCTCCGGCGGTGTCATGAAAGCCGGTGATCATGGAAGTACCGGTGGCCGTGGTGCCAATGTCACCGTTGATTCGGGTCAATTTACCCATGTTGGTCATGCCGGCCGTGCCGCCAAAAGTACCAAACGGCGCCACTGAATTCAGGGGGATGGCAGACGTCACCACGGGAACGACAGGGACCACCGGTATCACGGGTACGACGGGAACCACAGGCACAACCGGGTCCACAGGCACCACAGGGTCCGCTGCTGTCGTGAAGCGCCACACTTTGGGCTGCTTCAGGATGTTGCCCGCGAGGTCAGCCACTCCCGTGCTCACGGTGGCGGTGTAGCTTGTACCTTTGGCAAGTGGCATGGACGGGGTGAAGGTCGCGATGCGGTCCAGCGCATTGAACGTCACAGTTCCGGTCACGCCAGCCACGGTGAAGTTGGCCGTGCTGATCGACAGGGGGTCCATGGCCTCGTCAAACGTCGCATTGACTGCGCTGCTGATGGGTACACCCGTGGCGAGGTCGGCCGGGTTGACTGTCAGCACGGTGGGCGCGGTGCGGTCCACCTGTGTGGCGTTGTCAGCCGTGGTCCAGCTTGACACAAAGTCAGCCGCCATCGGGTTGCCCGCCAGGTCTTCAACACCGCCGGCGCCCCCTTTCACGGTGAGCGTGTAGCGCGTGCCGGATATCAGGGCGGCCAGCGGAATAACAGTGGCATTCACCCCGGAATATGTCACCACACCCGCCACTAAGGTAGCACTGGCGGACTCCCTGAGCACGACATTGGTGTTCTTGATGGACAACGGGTTCATCGCCTCGCTGAACGTCACACCCACCTGGGTGTTGATGGCAACATCCACTGCATTGTTGGCCTGGATGGTGCCCGTGACGTTAGGGGCCGTGGTGTCCAGGGCGCCACCGGTGGTCCAACTCCAGACGTAGTTGGCGGCCAGGGCGTTACCCGCCAGGTCTTTGGCAGCCGAACTCACCGTGGCGGTATAGGTGGTATTGAAAGCCAGCGCGCTGGCGGGTGCAAAGACTGCACTCACACCCGAATAGCTGGTGTTGCCTGCAACCACATTGGTGCCTTGCCTCAGGGTGAAGGTCGGCGACATCAGGGTCACAGGGTCCATGGCCTCGCTGAAGGTCGCACCCACCTTGGCATTGACCGACACATTGTTGGCCCCATTGGCATTGATGGTGCTGGTGATCAGGGGTGCTGTGGTGTCCAGCGCGGCACCGGTGGTGAATTGCCAGACAAAGTCTTGCCCCAAAGTCACGCCCGCGGTGTCACGCACCCCCGCGCTGACCGTGGCTGTGCAAAGCACGCCGGCTGGCAAGACCGTGCCAGCGGGCAGAGCCAGCGTGGCAGTCTTGTCAGACTCAAAGTAAGTCACGGCACGACCCGTCATGGCCGCCATTGAGGGGCAGGCCAGCGTGAAACTGTCGGTGCCCAAAGAGGCGCCCGCCATCGGCTGACTGAAGGTCGCCGTGATCAGACGGGTATTGAGCGGCACAAGCGCAGCGCCTGGCAAAGGTGCCACGCTGGTGACCGTGGGTTTAACGGCCAGCGCCACGTCGCCCGCGCCCAGAATAGGGTCTTGCCCGCCGCCGCCGCAGGCCGTAGCGAGCGCACTCAGGGACATCGCCATGGCCCATGGCCATGCATGTGAAGAAGCCACTGATTTTTTCATTTGTCTACCTTTTGGTGTTGCAGTTGCAATGACTGCGACACCAAAAATGTCGACGCCTGCGGCTACAGGTCCGCAGTATTGATTTGCTTGATCAAGGTGTCTGTGCGCTGACGAACCAAGACGGGGGCCACCCGCCCGACTGTCCCGCAGTGGCGCCATCGATTCATATTTCAACCGCATATTATTTCTAATTTAGAAATGCGATTGTTCAATATCTATTGTTTATCTTCTTTAAAAGAAATTATATAGTTCACCCATCGATGAGACGAATGCAACAACAGCCTCTTCGGATCAGGTCAAACAGACACCAAACGCCTGCTGACCGAACTTTTTTAACTTTGTAAGGACTGCACCATGAATCGCAAAACTCTCTCCATCATCACTTTGACACTCGCAGCTTTGGCAGGTGGAAACGCCATGGCCCAGAACGCGGGTCCGGTGGACGCGTATGCCAAAGCCCAGCAAGCAAATTCCGGCAGCTTTGCTGCCAAATTGAACACCCAGCTCAGCCGCGACGTGGTCCA
>JAUXQA010000200.1 GCA_030683195.1 Rhodoferax sp.
GTGTTCCACAGGTTGGCCCAGGCCGCGCTGCTTGCCGCCTGCCAGTCCACCCCGCTGTGCTCATAAAAACGCTTGTCTTCACTGAAAATGAGCGCCGTGCGCAGGGCAGGGGACACGTCCGCCAGACCCACCCACTGCCCCCGGCGCACCGTGAAATCCGTGCGCTGGCGGTGCAGCAATTCACCCTGGCGGTCGAGAATCAGGGTGTCGGAAGGCGTGAAACTACTCTTTACAGCATCAAATATGCCGCTAGCCGGCGTCGCATATGCCTGGGTTGCTATTAAAAATAAAGCGATTGTTTGGCAGGCCCAAGGCGCCTGCCGGGCGCTTTGGCTGGGTGCCGGGTTGACCCTGTGAAAGGCCGCTTTCATTTCACCGGGTTCTTGATCCATGCGCTGATGTCTGAAACCGCCTGGGTTTCCATGCCAATGAATCCGTGCCAATGTTTTGCCTCGCAGGGGGATCCGCTGGGGTCTGCGCCGCCAGACGCCATCATCAGTTTTTTGATCGGGCTGTGCGTCAGCGCAGCCAGAACAGCCGGAACTTCATGGGGCTGGCACACGTCGCACGCGTCTTTGGCATGGTGGTAGATCAGCATGGGCAAGCGGATGCGGTCCAGGCTTTGTCGGGGCAAGGCGCCAGCCTTCTTGAAAGCGACAACGCTGGACGTGACGACACCTCCGGCAAATTGATCATCCCGCGCATGGATCAGTGCAAACGCCGCGCTGATGCTCCCCCTGCTGGTGCCCACCGCCCACACCGGCGTGCTGGTTTTGGTTTTGACCCAAGCCAGCACTGCTTGAATGTCCTGCAAATGGGGTTGTGCGATGCGGTCCTCGTACTCCAGGGCTTTTGAGTCGTTTGGGCGGCCAAAAATGGCCAGATTGAACCCTTGAGCCGCCCACAGTTGGGAGGTGCGCACCAGAAAGTTTTGGCTGGAGGGCCAGGCCTCGTTCACCTGGCCAAAGCCAGCGCCGCCGCCAGGAAAAATCAGCAAGGTCGCCGTAGCACCCTCGGTGGCATGCCAAAAGACGCTGGTCTTGATGTCGGGCGTGTTGGCAGGTTGACTCGCTCGCCGCTCCAGGCGGGTGCCACGGCGCTCAGGAGAAGACCCACCAGCCAG
>JAUXQA010000203.1 GCA_030683195.1 Rhodoferax sp.
CGCTGTTAGGTGACAAATGATGTTTTATAGCGCGGCGTGCGTCAATGAGGTATTCCATTAAACGAGATAAATTTCTAATTTATTTCATTCAACGGAATATCTATAGTAAATTTCACACCATGATTTCACCCAAAGAAGCAACTCACGTCGATGGCCCGGGTGCTGGCGGCCTGCAGCGCGCCTTCGCCATCATCCGGCTCTTGACCCAGGCCCCAACTGAAGGCGTGCGAGTCACTCAAATCGCCAAAGAGGTGGGCTTGACTCAAGCCACGGTGCACCGCACCTTGCAGGCCCTGATGGCTGAAGACGTGGTGGAGCAGGACGAACGCAGCAAGCACTATCGCCTGAGCGTCGGTTTTTTTGTACTGGCTGCGCGCGCCGGCAACCCGGCGGGACTGCGTGACCTGTGCCGCCCGGCTCTTTTGCGCCTGTGCGCAAGTCTGGGCGACACGATCTTTTTGCTGGCCCGCACAGGTTTTGACGCCGTTTGCCTGGATCGCAGCGAGGGACCATTTCCGATCCGATCCTTCACAGGAGACATTGGCGGGCGCGTGGCGCTGGGTATCGGGCAAGGCAGCCTGGCCATCCTTGCTTTTTTGCCCGATGCAGAACGCGAAGAAGTCATCCGCTTCAACCTGCCCCGTGTGCGCGAACTGGGTGTCTTTGACGAGGTCTACCTGCGCACCGAAATTGAGCTGGTGCGCGAACGAGGTTACGCGGCGCCCAATACCGGTCTGCTCGAAGGCATGGCGGGGGTCGCCGTACCGGTGTGCGACCAGCAAGGACGCGCTGTGGCCGCCTTGAGCGTAGGCACAATCTCTGCCCGCCTGAGCCCTGACCGCCTGCCCACCGTGGTGGCGTTTCTCAAGCGTGAGGCTCAAGCCATCGGACCCCGGATCAACCCCTTTGACCCCACGTTGCGCCGCCCCGCCTCCAGCCTGGCGGCCTTGGCGCCTCGCTGAGGGCTGCTAGAATTCGGAAGTCACTGGGGAGTAGTCTCCCTTCGAGCCATTCGAAGGGGCTTACGTCAACATACTTGGTCATCTTTTGACCATGGCGTAAGCGGTTTAATACTTGACAAGACCTTTGACCACATTGCTTCCGGTTTGGCCGGGGAGGCTCTGTGGTCATTGTTTTTTGTCCGGCCCTGGAACTCCTCATGGAAGCACTTTTCGTATCCACCGGCGTCATCGCCCTCGCTGAAATTGGCGACAAAACCCAACTTCTGGCCTTCATTCTGGCCGCTCGTTTCAAAAAGCCATTGCCCATCATTGCGGGCATCCTGGCAGCCACCCTGCTTAATCACGGCATCGCCGGGGTATTCGGGGCCTGGATCACCACGGTTATCAGCCCGGACATCATGCGCTGGGTGCTGGGGGGATCGTTCATTGCCATGGCCATCTGGACGCTGATTCCCGACAAGATTGAGGAAGAGGAAACGCAGATTGCAGGCAAGCTGGGCGTGTTTGGCGCCACCTTTGTGACCTTCTTTCTGGCTGAAATGGGAGACAAAACCCAGATTGCCACGGTCGCCATGGCGGCCCACTATGCCGCGCCATTTTTGGTGATCATGGGGACCACGCTGGGCATGCTGATTGCGGATGTGCCCGCTGTGTTTGTGGGCAACAAGTTCGCGACCAAAATACCCATGAAATTAGTGCATTCCATCGCGGCCGGCATCTTTGCGGTGATGGGGCTGCTAACCCTGTTTCAGGCCGACAAGCTGTTCACGTAATACGCCCCGACCAGACTGATTCGCAATATTCACATGCTCTTGAACAAGCCCGCGTAGCTGCGGCTCACTTCCAGCTTTTCCGAGTGGCCGTGCAGACTGACCAATTGGCGGCCGCGCTCGTCACGAGCGACACCGGCAATGGCCTTGATGCTGACCAGGGTGGACCGGTGGATTTGCCAGAACAGGCTCATGTCCAGCTCATCCACAAGCTCCTTGATCGGCTTGCGAATCAGGGCCTCCAGCGTTGCTGTTTGCACCCGGGTATATTTTTCATCCGAGATAAAAAAAAGTACGTCAGTCACCGGAATCATCTGAATGCTCTGGCGTACGGTTGCTTGTATCCATTGCAGCTTGGGCAGGGCTTTGGGGTTGATTTGCTCGGCCAGGCGGGCCAGCAGTTGCGGCATGTCAGGCGTGTGGGCGGGCAGTGTTTCGGTGATCACACCGTTGTCAGTGGCCGTTTGAGCGCGGGTCGCCATTCGCGTCTGAATGCGATCCACGGTCACTTGTAAACGCTCGCGCTCGGCAGGTTTGAGCACATAGTCCACCACCCCTTGCTCAAAGGCCTGCACTGCATATTGGTCGTAAGCAGTGATGAAAACAATCTCGCAGCCCGGCCAGCCACCCGCGTCCTCATGGGTGGGCAACTGGGCAATCTGGCGCGCGGCGTCCACCCCGGTCAGCACCGGCATGCGGATATCGAGAAACACAATATCGGGCTGGTGCTCGCGGGTCAGGGCCACAGCCTCCTCGCCGTTTCTGGCTTCGGCCACGATCTCCAGCGCAGGCCAGACCTCGCGCAGGCGGGCGCGAAGTTGTTCGCGCATCAAACGTTCGTCATCGGCAATCAGGGCACGCGTCATGTCAGGGTCTCCAGGGTCATCTCCTTGGCGGCAATTCAAACTGCAGGCGCGGCCTCGGCGTCATCGCCGTCATGCGCCACATATGGCACGGTGATGGTGACGGTGGTGCCACCCCCTGCAGGTTCGGTTATTCGCAGGCTGGCCTTGTTGCCGTAGAGCAAGGCCAAGCGCTCCCGGATGTTACTCAAACCAATGCCGGTGCCCGCTGTGGCCGCCTTGCCAAAGCCCAGGCCTGTGTCTTCCACCGTCACCGCCAACTTGCCGTGCACGATCTCGGCACTCACGGTCAACTGGCCGCCATCGGCCTTGGGTTCCAGGCCGTGTTTAATGGCGTTTTCCACCAGGCTTTGCAACATCATGGGAGGGAACTCGGCGGACATCAGGCCGTCACTCACGCGAATGTTGGTCTGCAGCCGGTCCTCCATGCGCACCTTTAATATCTCCAGGTAGGGGCGAATCACCGCCAATTCGCGCCCCAGGTCCCGCGTGGCCCGGGCATTGGCTTCGCGCATGGTTGGCATGGTGGCGCGCAGCAGGGCAATCAGGTTTTTTTGCATCTTGCTGGCGCGCGGCGGGTCGGTCTCAATCAGGTGGTCAATGCTGGCCAGGGTGTTGAACAAAAAGTGCGGCTCCACCTGCGCCTGCATGGCGGCCATGCGGGCCTCGATGACCTGGCGCTTGAGTGACTCGGACTCAGCCACCTCGGTCGCCTGAGCGGCCTTGGCCTCGGCCTGCACGGTGCCTTTGTAGGTGACCTTGATGATGATCGAGATGAGGATGAACCACATGGTCAGTGGCATCAGCGGCTCGCCGTAGCGGCGGATGCGCACGCGCTGGTCACTGTCTTCGGCCGCCTCTCTGGCCTCTTCACGGATGCTCTCCATGGCGTCAAGAACTTCACGCCTAGCCTCGTCCACCGCCTCGCGTATCGCCTCTGAATCCGCACCCGGGGGCAGTTTGATGGTGACGCCGGGGCCATCCAGCAAGGGGGGTAATGTGTCGTTGCCGGCCAATGGCCCAGGCGCAGGGACTGAAGCGACCGGCGCAGGCTCAACGGTCCGGGGTGTGCTGCGGGTACTCACACGCACGCCACGCTCGTCTATGGAGATATCCACACCGTCAGTCAAGCCCTTTTGGCTGGCTGAGCCTGGAGCTGCCGGTGGTTTGGGCGTCAGCTTCACCGGCTTGCGGGTGCCTTTGTCGCCCGCGGCCTCCATGTATGTCCAGCTGAAAGGTGGCACATCATGGATGATGGCCATGGAAATGATCAACAGCAACGCCAGCGCAAAAAACCGCTTCCAGCTGATGCTCACCAGCCAGCCTGCATAAGCATGAAACGTCTGCATGCTGGTCGCAGAAAACCGGGACCAGCGGCTACCTGTTGGGGTGGGGGAAGGTGGGTTCAACATCGGCTCCAAATTTTCGAGGTGTTCTACCGCCCGACTTTACGCATGCCAGGGGCATCTTCACCAGCGGCAGATGACATACTGCAAATGCAGGCGACAGACTGCACTCCCACGGCGCTGACCAGGTCAAACCCTAAAAATTCTGCAACGCATGAAACACGCGCACCGCCGCATAGGCGTCATTGGCTGCGTACAAAACCTGGTTCGGGCTCAGGTGGGGCATGGACCAGTTGGACGTGGCTGCCTTTTTGGACTTGATGAAGCGCTGGTTGAACAG
>JAUXQA010000209.1 GCA_030683195.1 Rhodoferax sp.
GGCGGTGCCAAACGACAGCACACTGCTGCCGGGGTAAAAGTGGTTGAGCGGTTTCTTCTCGATCGGGTCCACGCAAAAGCCACTTGATCGCCCGTAGGTGGTCAGAATCATCTGATCAGCCTGACGCATGCGCACAAAACAGGCACCGCGCTGCCCCTCGTGCAGTCGACAGTCCCTCGGGCACAGGTCACACTGCATGCGTCCATCGTCCAGCCAATGCCAGTAGCGCCCCGGGTAGCCCGGCTCGGGCTTCATGGGGCCTCCCCGGGTGGCACCTCGGCGGTGGCGGGCTGCAAGCCTGACTCTTTCCATTGGCTCACGGTGTAGCGCTGCAGCCGCAGGCCGGGCGCCCAAAAATTGGCGGGCAGGCCAGCCTTGCGTTTGAGCTGGGCCATGAATTCGATGGCGCCGGGCAATTGCTCCCACACCTGGGGCAAGAAGGTGCTGCGGTGGCGCTCAAACTGCAACACCACGCCGTGCACTCCCGGTTGCAACTGGTCCAGTGCGTGGCTCTCATTCTCAAATTCCATCGCCTGCAGCGGCGACAACAGCGACACCTCAATCTCGGTGTGGACGAGTTCAGTAGCTGCCAGCGGCTTGAAGCGGGGGTCTTGCAGGGCGGCGGCTACCGCGTTGGCCTTGACATCAGTCAGCAGCGGGCGGCGCGCTTCGAGCGAACCAATGCATCCGCGCAGCTGGCCTTGCTGGGTTAGGGTGACGAAGCAGGCCCCCAACTCATGCAGCCACTGCGCTGTCTCATCGGTTTGGCTGGCCGGATGCGCCTGACCCACTGCTGTGGAAATAGCGGCGCGGGCCATGGGCAGCAGGGTGTGGCCCGGGTGCCCGTGGCGGGCAGGGGGCGGGTACGAATGGGTGTGCCGACTGTGCTTAGTGTGGTTGGGCATGGTTCGGCTCCTCCGTGAAGGCGACTGAGGCATAGCCCACCACCCGGTCCTTGTCGCCCGCCGTGTCGCCCGAGTTGCACAGCCCCAACAACTGCGGCTGCAAGTGGTGCCTGCGGGCGGCCAGCAGCAAGCCGTTGACGGGTGTGCCGCCGCAGGCCTGGTGGTGGGTGAGGGTGCTGTGGAGCGACAGGATATGGTTAACTGTGTCTTGGTCCACGGCTTGCGCTGTTTGATAGGGCAAAAAATGGGACAGGTCGGAGCTGATGACGATCAGGGTCTCCGGGCCACCCCACAGCGCCTCAAGCACCTGAGCCACGTCATCGGCTGAGGCGTCTCCCACGGCCAGAGGCAAGAGCTTGAAGTTGTCCAGTACCAGTTGCAAAAAGGGCAGCTGCACCTCCAGCGAGTGCTCCATTGCATGGGCTGCCGGGCTGAGCACCACTTGGGGCAGGTGTTTGACGGTGTCTACAGCCGCCTGATCAATCTCGATCGTGCCCAGGGGCGTCGCAAAGGCAGTGGCCCCCGGCAGCGCCAGACCCTGAACCGGCACCCGGTGCACCGGTCCGAGCAGCACCACGCGCCGAATGGTGCGGCGGACTGGCGAAAGGCGGGCGTAGGCGAGCGCGGCAGTGGCGCCTGAATAGATGTAGCCAGCATGGGGCACGATGATGGCTTTGGGTGTCCGGGTGCCTGAGTTGCTCTGGGCCGCCGCAGGCTGTGCGCCCTCCAGAAGGGCTGCCACCTGGCTGGATAAATTTGAGCGCTGTCCAGGGTAAAAGGTGCCGGCCACAGCGGGTTGACGGATCTTGAGCGGGGGCGATGTTGACATGATGTGCACAGCTTAGGCCAAACCCAATGCGTCTGATTTGCGGCCGGTCAACTCCGGGCACTTGTCAATTCCCATTTAATGTTGCGGTAAGGCTGGGCATCAAAAATCCCCGGCATGACCTTTGCTCTTCAAAATTCCGATTTTTCTCGGGCGCCTGCGGGTGCGTCAAGTGGCCCCGCCAGCCTGGCAGAACCTGAGCGGGCCTGGCACCCCACCAGCCTTCTCCTGATTCTCACGTTGTGGGTAAGCACGGTTGGCAACCTGCCCCTCTGGCTGGCGCTGGAGCGCTTGCCTGAAATGAACAGCACCCGTGCCGTGCTGGGCGCGGTGGGTCTGGGCGTGGCTTTGGCGGGTGTTTTGTTTGTCACCTTGGCGTTTTTGGTGTGGCCGCGCTGGCTCAAACCAGCAGGTGTGTTGCTGCTGGTCACGGTCACGGCCAGCAGCTATTTCATGGTGTCCTACGGCATCGTGATTGACCCCAGCATGATGGCCAATGTGGCGGGCACCGATGCGCGCGAGGTCCGTGACTTGCTCACGCCAGCCCTGGGGCTGGCGCTGCTGTTGGGTGTGGTGTTGCCGGGGATTTGGTGGTGGCGTCAGCCGATACGCCGTGTGCCTGCAGGGCAGCTGCTCGGGCGCCAGGCACTGTGGGCACTTTTGGCTTTTTTGGTGGCAGTTGCGGCGCTGGCCGTGAGTTTTCAGGACCTGGCCTCCTTGATGCGCAACCACAAGTCGCTGCGCTACATGATCAACCCCTACAACTCGGCGTATGCCATCGGTCGCCACTCGGTCGGGGAGGTCAAGCGCTCCCAGCAACCTTTGCAAACGGTGGGTGCTGACGCGCACATCATCTTGCCCGCAGGCAGTTCGGGGCCGGCGCCCCTGATTGTGCTGGTGGTGGGGGAGACCGCACGGGCCGCCAATTTCGGGCTGGGTGGTTATGAGCGCGACACCACGCCCCAGCTCAAGGCCCTGCAAGCCCAGGGCAATCTGGTGTACTACCCGCAGGTTCGGTCCTGTGGCACCAATACCGAGACGTCGGTGCCCTGCATGTTTTCGCACCTGGGTCGCACGGACTACGTGGCTAGCAATGCACGCTTTGAGAGCCTGCTGGACATCCTGAAGCGTGCGGGCATGTCGGTGCTCTGGCTGGACAACCAGTCGGGTTGCAAAGGCGTGTGTGACCGTGTTCCCAACGTCGAGGTGAGCACGGTGGCCCCGCCGGCCCTGTGTGAGTCGGGCGAGTGTCAGGACATGGCCTTGTTGCAGGCGTTGCCCGGCCAGCTCGCCGCCCAACATCCTGCGGCGAATGCCGCAGGCACCGTGGTGGTTTTGCACCAGATGGGTAGTCACGGCCCGGCCTATTCCAAGCGCTCACCCACTAGCCTGAAAGCTTTTCAGCCCGAGTGCACCAGCACCTCGCTGCAGGCGTGCAAGCAGCAGGAGATCGTCAATGCCTACGACAACAGCCTGCGCGCCACCGACGCCATGCTGGCCGAGACCATTCGCTGGCTGGAGGCCCAGGACCGCCCGACCATGCTCTTGTATGTGTCGGACCACGGAGAGTCATTGGGTGAGAAAGGTTTGTATCTGCACGGCATGCCTTACAGCTTTGCCCCTGACGAGCAAACCCATGTGCCCATGCTGACCTGGATGTCGCCCGCCTTTGCAAAGTCGTTGAAGCTGGATGCCACCTGCTTGAAGCAGCAGGCCCTCAAGCCCTGGTCGCACGATAATTTGTTTCATACCGTGCTGGATTTGGCGCATGTTCAGACCAGCGTCCTGTCAAAAGAAAAATCGCTGTTGGCGGGTTGTGTCCGCAACGCCGTTGGAAGTTGAGTCCTTTGCAAAAACACATCAAACAAACAGGCCTCAAGCGCCTGGTTCTGGCTTTTGGCTATTCATCACAAGGCTTCAAGGCCGGCTGGCGAGAACCTGCTTTCAGGCAAGAGGCCTTGGCCGCTTTTGTCCTGGTGCCGCTGGCATTCTGGCTTGGCAACACTTGGCTGGAGCAGGCGATGCTGGTGGGGGCCGTGGTGGCCGTGATGGTGGTTGAACTGCTGAATACGGCGATTGAAGCCGCCATTGACCGGGTGGGCCCCGAGTGGCACGACCTGTCCAAAAAAGCCAAGGATTTGGGCAGTGCGGCCGTGCTGATGAGCCTGGCATTTTGCGTTCTGGTGTGGACGGCCGCGCTGTGGCACAAGTTTTTGCCTGCCTGAACCGTTCCCTTGCTCAGGCGCCCGGGGCCTTGCCCTGGGTCCAGACCAACGCAAACCGTGTCGTGAATGGTGCCCTCGGGCGGTCAGTGTGCAGTTCAATTCCGTGCCACTCCGCAATGCGGCGAACCAGCGTCAGGCCGATGCCCAGCCCGGGCTGATTGGCCACCATTGTGCCGGCGCGCCCGCCATCGTCGTTGACGGACAGTACGGTCTCACCGCTTGGGGTCTGTTCAATCCGGACCTCGATCTGCGTCCCCGGCGGGGTGTGGCGTATGGCGTTATCCACCAGGTTGCGCACCGCCAGGGTCAGCATGGTGACGTGGCCGTTGACCCACACCGGCGTGGCGGGCGCCTCCAGGCCCAGTTCCTGGCCCAGGTCATGCGCACCAGGCGCCTGTTCGCTCAAGACGTTGCGCGCCAGCGCACACAGGTCGACCTGATCAAGCGTGTGCCTATCCAGATTCTGGGCACGGGCCAGGTCCAGCAATTGCGACAGGATGCGCCCCGAGCGCAGAGCTTGCTGCTCCACTTGTTCGGCCGCCGCATCGCGCTGTGCCGTATCGCTGGCTTCGCGCATCAGGCGGGCCTGCAGCACCAGGGCGGTCAAAGGCGTGCGCAGTTCATGGGCCACGTCTGACGCAAATTGCCGCTCGCGCTGGGCTTGGGTTTGCAAGCGTTGCACCAGCCCGTTCATGGCTTCGACCGTGCTCACCAGCTCCCGAAAAGGCTGATTGGGTGCCAGCATTTGGCCGGTATCCACGTTCAGGGCGGCGATTTCTTGCGAAAGCTGGTTCACAGGGCGCAGGCCACGGCGGATGACCCAGCCCAGCAGCAGCGCAATCAGTGGCAGCAAGATGATGGCCGGACGCACCATATGTTCGGCAATGTCGCGTGCCAGCGCTTTCAGGCGGCTGATATCGACCAGCACTGCTACCCGCCGGTTACCACCTTGCGGTGTGGTGGCCTCGGCTATGTAGGTCCGAAACCGGGTGCTGCGGTCGCCGCGCGCCACCGTCAGGGTCTGGTGCCCCAATGCCAGTGGCGCGGGCAGAACCAGTGCAAGACCGTGGGTGTCCAGGCGCACCTGGCCTTGGTCCCACACCACCACATGCAGTTCGGGCGAGTAGCCCGAGACATCTGGCCCGCGCACTACCTCGCCGCGCGCCACGGATGCTGGCTCTGCAGTTGGTGGCGTGGCCTCGCTCATTCTCAGAACCAGTTCTGCGCTGGACACCAACTGGCCGTCGTTTACCTCGCCGGCCTCATGCAGCCCGGTGTAGTAGGCCACCGCAGACAGTGTGAACCAGACCGCAGCCAAGGCCAGCAGGGTCCATTGCCACAAATGACGCGACAGCGAGCGGGTTTGGCGGACCTGCCTGAAGTGAGGCATCAGCCCCTCCCTGGTTTGCTGGAGGGCGTGTCTCCGGGGCGGGGTACAAAGTAGCCGACGCCCCGAACCGTTTTGACGAAGTCATCACCCAGCTTGCGCCGCAGGTGGTGGATGTGAACCTCAAGTGCATTGCTGTCCAGCGCCTCGTCAAATCCATACAAGGTTTCTTCCAGCCTTTGGCGCGACAACACCTGGCCGCCACTGCGCAGCAGGGCCAGCAACAGGGCAAATTCCTTCACTCTCAGATTCACCGGTTGGCCCGCGCGAGTGACGGTGTGGGCCGCAGGGTCGATCTCCAGATCGCCATGGCGCAGCAGGGGGGACGCTCGCCCTTCACTGCGTCGCAATGCCAGTCGCATCCGGGCGAGCAGCTCTTCGGGCTCGAAGGGTTTCACCAGGTAATCGTCGGCCCCCTCGTCCAGGCCGGCCACCCGGTCGGGAAGGGCGTCGCGGGCGGTGAGAATCAGTACCGGAAGTTTCAAGCCGCGCTCGCGCAGCTGGCGCAGCCATTGCAGGCCGTCTCCATCGGGCAAGCCACGGTCCAGCAACACCAGATCAAACACCTCCACGGCAATGGCACTGGACGCACTGGCCAGGCTGGCAGACACATCTGCGGCATAGCCCGCCGCCTTGAGCATGGCCAACAAGCCTGCAGCAATACCCGGATCATCTTCGACCACCAATACCCGCATCAAACCCACCCCGTTGAAGGCCGGTGACGGACCGGCTGAACCTTATTGTGGCAGGCCACTGTCTATGGGCCGTGGGCTGGCCAGCAGGATGCGGGATGGCAGAGTGGCTGTTCAAGGATCGTTTAAGGATCGTTTAAGGATGCACCGTTCCAATAGTGGGCATGAAAAACCGGGTTTTGCCCCTCTCCTCACCCCCGACTGCGCCCCTGCACCTTTGGCGGGTGCTCACCCTGCTCCTGCTGGGCGGCCTGGTCGCCTGGGACGCCTCGGGGCTCGACCTGAGCGTCATGGCTGGCTTGGGCACGGCGGGCGGTTTTCCGCTGCGGGACCAGTGGTGGCTGGAGACCGTGTTGCACAACGCGGTGCGGCAATTCGCCCTGGTGGCTTTTGTCGGCCTCTGGGTGATGGTGTGGCGCCCGGTGGGAGTCTTCAGGGGTTACCAGCGCATGGAGCGGCTTGAGATGGTGATCGGCGTCACGTTGGCTTTGCTGACGATCAGTGGCATGAAACGCTTCAGTCTGACCAGTTGCCCGTGGGACCTACAGTCTTTTGGGGGGCTGGCCACCTACGTGTCGCACTGGCACTGGGGTGTGAAAGATGGCGGCTCGGGTGGCTGCTTCCCTGGGGGGCATGCGTCATCGGCGTTTGCTTTTGTGGCGCTGGTCTTGCCGGGTTTGTCCAGGGGGCCGGGCTCTGCGCAGCACCGCCGGGCGATGCGTCTGCTCGTTGGGGTGGTTCTGGCCGGGCTTGTCCTGGGGGGCGTTCAAACCCTGCGAGGCGCCCACTACCCGAGCCACACGCTATGGACGGGCTGGATTTGCTGGGTCGTGGTCTCGCTGAATCACTCGCTGTTTGTTTTCGCCCGGGACAAGCGGGCCGATCTGATCAACCGAAACTCCAGTATTGAAAATACAGAAAACCAGCCGCTAGACGCCGTTTTATAAAGATTTTCTTGTCAATAAGATGAGCAAGGTCAAGGTGGTGTGAAGCACCGGGGCGGCAGGCCGTTGCTGCCCCTTGCCCGGTGCACCGGACCCAGCAGCACCACGCGCCGAATGGTGTGGCGCACCGACTCAAGGCGGGCGAAGGCCAGTGCGGCGGTTGAGCCCGAATAAACGTAGCCTGCATGCGGCACGATGACGGCTTTGGGCGCTTTGGTCGGCGTATTGACTGGGGCATCAGCGGACCGTGCCTCGGCCAATAGGGCCATGACTTCGCTGGACAAGTGCTGACTCTGGCCGGGATAAAAAGCACCGGCCACAGCAGGTTGACGTACTTTAAGTGCGGGGTGTGTTGTCATTTGAGGATCAGCTTAAGTCAAAAAAATGGCGCTGTTTTGCTGTGTGTCAACACACAGCAGTTCCTGTAGCTTAGTAAACGTCGATTGTTCAAGAGCAGCTTGGGATCTGTCGGCATCCACTCCGAAATTTTCAACACCCTTCATTCAATCGCATTTTGTTGTGTCAATTAAATGTGATAAAGTCACATTTATGTTGCTGCTGACTGTAGCAGCGTGATCGGCATCGTCTTGATGCAACAAGTTTGGCAATTTGCCGCAAGGAGAGTTTTATGTCCAAGTCTCACAAGGGTTCAGGAATCGTCACCGCGTCTGGCACATCTGGCAGTAGTTTTGGCGGGGGTCATGCAGGAGGCCATGGTTTGCAGGGGTCGGGCGATGTGTTCAGTTTCACCACCAGCGCAGGTGCGGTTACGGCGGCCAAGGTCACTTTGGCGTCCGGCACCACTGTGGCGCTTCCGCTGACCACCGGCGTCACCTACAGTGTTTCTGGCGCAGATGTGCTGGCTACGCGCACTGACTCGAATACGACCGAGTCGGTGCGCTACAGCGATACCGATGCCGACGGCTTCTTTCAGGTTATTTCGTCTTCCAAGGTGCTGACCACCGCCCCGCAAGTCAACTTGCTCGGTTTTTCAAACCGTGAAACGGTGTCAGTCACCCTCGACGCCGCCAAGGTGGTCACTGGGGTCACACAGGCTCATTGGAACGGTGTGGACAAAGTGCTGTTGTCAGCCACTGTCATCCCTGCCAACACCACCTGGGCAATCACCAATGGTTTGTTGGTTGAGACCCACACCGAGACTAACGGCCAAATCCACTGGGAAGTGTTTCGCGATGGCAACACCGATGGTGCCTACACCGAAGTGGCTTCCGGCACAGGCGCTTTGATCGATTTGGTGGGCGTGGTAGCCCAGACGGACGCCTTCGCCGCACTGCTCTGAGTTGGCTCGTTTGATGGTCTGCATGCGCGCAAGGTGGCCGATACACTCGTGCGCATGTTTTTATCAATGATCCAGGTGGACCATGGACGCGCTTGAGCGTCAGGCCTTGCTGCTTGACGCCATTCGGCGCGTCACGTTGCCACTGGTGCGCCTGTTGATAAACGAAGGCATTGGTTACCAGAGTTTCATATCGCAAATGAAGCCGGTGTTCATTGAGCAGGCGCTCGCACAAGTGCAAGAGCGCGGAGAAAAAGACACCGACTCGGCCCTCAGCCTGCGCAGTGGCATTGCCCGCAAGGACATCAACGCCTGGCGGCAAAACCCACTGCTGGGTAAAAAAACCAGCAAGCGCAGCATTCCCTCTGAAGTTTTTACCCGCTGGATCAGCGATCCCGTTTATGAATTGCCAGATGGGCAGCCCCGAAAATTGCCCCGGGTTGGCCCGGCGCCCTCGTTTGAGTCCTTGTCGCGCAGCGTCAACCAGGACGTTCACCCCTTGTCCGTCTTGAATGAGCTAATCCGGCTTGGCTTGGCCGCGCTGGAATCGGGCGAGCACGGGGAGGAGCAGGTCGGTTTGCTGAACTCCGCTTTTGTGCCGCAACACGACCTGTCTGAGTTGCTGGCCTTGTTTGTCGATAACTTGTCGGCCCATCTTGAGACTGCCACCCATAACCTGCAAGCCCACACTCCGGCGCGGCTTGAGCAAGCGGCCTATGCGGGTGGCCTGACCCCTGACTCGGCCCAGGTGCTGTCTGATTTGTCCCGGCAGTTGTGGTCCAACATGCTGGATGACTTCATGACTGAGGCCCGCCGACTGCACGCGCAAGATGCGGGTCAAGGCACCCGACTGGTCCGGCTGGGCGCCTATTTTCATGATGGCCTGCAGCCCTCGCAACCCACCGACTCTTGATAAGGTTTTGCCCCTATGCAAATGCTCCACTGTAAAAAAATTCTGCGGCAAGCCATCTCCGGCGTTAGTTTCTGGCTCGCTGGTCTGGCACTGGTCGCCTGTGGTGGTGGCGACCTGTTCAGCCTCGCGCCCGGCCTCGGTTCGGGTGGCACGGGCAGTGTTGCTGGCACGCTCACTGGTTTGGGCAGCGTGATTGTGGACGGCGTGCGATACGACGATAGCGCCGCTGCTCTGGAGCGTCAGTCTGATCTGGTGCAAACGCAAACACTCAGTCTGTCTGACCTGCAGGTGGGGCAGTATGTCTACCTGGAGCTGGATGCGTCAGGCACACCCACGCGGGTGCGCCTGGATTCGCAGTTGGTGGGGCTGGTTGGCAGTGTGAATACGAGCAAAGCGCAATTGACCGTTTGGGGGCAGACGGTAGGGATCAATACCGACGCCAGCCAAGGGCCGGTAACCGTGTTTTCTGGCTACGCGGGTCTGGCCGAGGTGAGTCCGACGGACCCAGTGCAGGTGTATGGCGTGTTGCAGACCGACCCCGCAAACAGCGCGCGTGAGCTGATCCGCGCCACCCGTATTGAGCGACTGGTCAGCACAGACGCCTTGCCCGCGCGGGTAACTGGCGCCCTCAATGCCAAAGGCACCGGGCTCACCTTGGCGGGTGTGCCACTGGACACCACCAAAATCACCAACCTCGCCGCCAAAGTGTTGTTGCAGGCTGGGCAAGTGGTCACGGTGGTGTTGCCTTGGCCCCAAGACCTGATTGGGCTGCCCAACTCCTTGCAGGCCACCTCGGTTCGGGTCGTGGGCACTGCCGACAGCAGTGCCAGCACCCTGCGTTTGAGTGGAGTGGCGCAACTGCGAACCGATGGGCTGGTTTGGGTGCAGGGCGTTGTGGTCAACTTGTCCGATCCATCACTTGCCACTTTGCGGGGCACAGTCACCAGTGGGACCTACGTCACCGTGACCGGGCAACTCAACCCCAGT
Source organism: Rhodoferax sp. (assembly GCA_030683195.1). Lineage (GTDB taxonomy): Bacteria > Pseudomonadota > Gammaproteobacteria > Burkholderiales > Burkholderiaceae_C > Rhodoferax. The sequence continues at coordinate 10,177 of JAUXQA010000209.1, forward strand.
ATCGGGCAATTGGTTGCGACAGCCGTTGAAATGACGCCGGCAGGCGGACGCCCCGAGGAGTTGCGCGGGTCGATCACCTCCTTGATTGATCAGCGGTCGTTCATGGTGCGCGGCCTGCGTGTCAACGCTGGTAATGCGGTGTGGGTGGGTGGTACGGCAGAGGGATTGGTCAATGGCCGCTATGTTGAACTGACCGGTAGCGTCACTGGCAATGTCTTCAACGCCAGTAAAGTTGTCCTACAGGATGGGCTGCCAGAGAAGGCGGTGCTGGACATCACCGGCGTGGTTCAGTCTGCCGATCAAAGCAACCGCAAAGCAAAGCTGTTGACCTCTGATGGGCAGACACTGACCGTTGTTTTTAGTGTGAACGACAGCCTGCCTTCAGTGGGTGACACCGTGCGGGTGGAAGGCCTCTGGAAGGATGGCACTCTGCAGTCGCGTACCTTGAGTCGCCAGTCGCCCAAGGATGACACGGCAACCCAACTCGAAGGCATCGTCGATGCGGTTGGCGACGGGCAGTTCACGCTCAACGGTGTACAGGTTGCGGTAGATGCATCGCTTTTTGGCGGGCTGCAGATCAGCCGGGGCGAACGTGTCGAGGTGCTGGTCAACCGATCTGGCAATAGCTACACCCTGGTTGGCTTCAAAGCAAAACCACCCCGGCGCTGATCCAGGCACCTGGATAGATCAGCCCTATTGGTGGTCAGGCGTCGATCTTGACCTTGGCGTCCTGCGCCACCTGGGTCCATTTCTTTTGCTCTGCCTTGATGAAGTTGGCGAACTTTTCGGTGCTGCCGCCACCGTCTTCAGCGCCGTATTGGTCCATTTTTTCTTTCACGTCCGGCATGGCCAGGACTTTGTTGACGTCTTCGTTCATGCGCTGCACCATGGCAGGCGGCATTTTGGCGGGCCCCATCAGGCCGTACCAGACCGTGGCCTCAAAGCCCGTAAACCCTGACTCGTCCATGGTTGGTACGTTCGGGAAACTCTTGGCGCGCTGCAGGCGGGTTTGGGCAATGGCGATTGCCTTGCCGCTCTTGATGTGCGGCGCCGCCGAGGTCATGGTCTCAAAACAATAGTTCACCTGCCCGCCGATCAGGTCGATCAGCGCCGGGCCGGACCCCCGGTAGGGAATGTGCAGGGCAAAAATCTTGGCCTGCAGCTTGAACATCTCCAGCGCAAAGTGTTGCGCCGAGCCGCCGCCAGCCGATGCAAAGCTGACTTGCCCTGGCTTGGCTTTGCAGAGGGCGACCAGATCTTTGACGGTTTTGGCGGGCTGCTCCGTGTTGCACACCAAAACATTGGGCGTGATGCCGATCATGCTGATGGGGGCAAAGTCGCGCTCGGCGTTGTAGTTGAGCTTGGTGCCCATGGCGGGGGCCAGCGCGTGGCTGTTGATGTGCGCCATGATGAGGGTGTTGCCGTCACCGGGCTGCTTGGACACGTAGTCGGCCGCAATCACGCCAGCCGCCCCAGCCTTGTTCTCAATCACCACCGGCACATTCCACATGATGGCCAGCTTTTGGCCCACCACGCGCGCCAGCGCATCCGTGCCGCCGCCCGGCGGGAAGCCCACAATGATGCGCACCGGCCCGGCGGGCAAGGTTTGAGCCCCAAGCATCGGGGCGGCGAGGGCGGCCGTGGTGGCGGCAATGAAATTTCTGCGTTGCATGGTGGGTCTCCGGTAGGTTGTAGGAATTGACTGCGCTTCAGGCGGTCTTGCGCGGTGGCACCACTGCAGCGTGGCTTGAGAAATGGTCCATGGCCGCCTGCACGCCCGACCCCGCCAGCTTGACGCCCGCGAGCTTCAGGCCCATCTCGCAGCCTGACAGGGCAGCCATCAGTGTCAGGTCATTGCAGTCACCCAAATGCCCGATGCGGAACATGCGGCCCTTGATCTTGCCCAGGCCGGTGCCCAGGGAGCAGTCAAACCGCTCATAAATGATTTTGCGCACGGCGTCCGCATCCACGCCCTCGGGCATCATCACGCCCGTCAACACCGGGGAATACACCGCCGGGTCCGCACACTGAATGGGCAGGCCCCAGGCTTGCACGGCAGCGCGCACGCCGAGCGCCCAGCGCTGGTGACGGGCAAACACGGCGTCCAGCCCATGCTCCAGGAGCATGTCGCAGGCCTCGCTCAAGGCATAAAGCAGGTTGGTGTTGGGCGTGGAGGGCCAGTAGCCGGTTTTGTTCATCTCAATGATCTCGCCCCAGGCCCAGAACGACTTGGGCAGGGTGGCTTTTTTGCTGGCTTCAAGAGCTTTGGCAGAGACAGCATTGAAGCTGATGCCGGG
>JAUXQA010000218.1 GCA_030683195.1 Rhodoferax sp.
TGGCCTGCGGTGGCTTCTCGTATGGCGACACGCTGGGCGCGGGCATTGGCTGGGCGCGCTCGATCACCTTCAACCCCGTGCTGGCCGATCAGTTCAAGGCCTTCTTTGGCCGAGGCGACACCTTTGGTCTGGGCGTGTGCAATGGCTGCCAGATGTTTGCCGAGCTGGCTGACATCATTCCCGGCGCCCAAGATTGGCCGCGTTTCACCACCAACCAGAGCGAGCGCTTTGAGGCGCGCCTGAGCATGGTTGAAGTGCTGGAGTCTCCGTCGCTGTTCTTCACGGGCATGGCGGGCACCCGTTTGCCGATCGCCGTGGCGCACGGTGAGGGCTATGCCAACTTCAAACACCGGGGCAATGCCGACCAGGCCATTGCTGCCATGCGATTCACCGACAACTTTGGCGCGGCCACAGAGGCCTATCCGTTCAACCCCAACGGCAGCCCCGGCGGCTTGACGGCCGTGACCACGTTGGATGGCCGCTTCACGGCCATGATGCCGCACCCCGAACGTGTGTTTCGCAACATCCAGATGAGCTGGACCCAGGGTGACCCGGCAGCATTCAGTGCCTGGATGCAACTGTGGGTGAATGCGCGCCGTTGGGTGGGTTGATTCTGTTTGAGTTAAAGCAACGCTGCTGACCGCGTTCAGCGGCTTGCCTTGCGCTGGAGCAAGGCGGTGAGAACTGGCGCGCCAATCGGGCGGCAAAGCGGCTATGGTTGATGGCTGATTTCCACCCACCTCCGTCGCAGCGTGAGCCATCCGATACGGCGGTGCCCTCATGGCATCTCAAGAAACACCTGGCTTCAACGCCCGCTTGTGGCGGCGCTTCCAAACCATCGCCCGGCCGTATTGGCGTTCGGACGAGCGATGGCGCGCCCGGGGCCTGCTGGCTCTGTTGATCTTGCTGCTCCTGGGGCAGACAGTCTTCAGCGTGCTGTTCAATCACGAAACCGGGGAGTTCACTTCCGCCCTGGCGGCTCGCGACGGCGGGCGCTTTTGGACTTCCATTTGGCGCTACACGGTGATCCTGGTGGCCGCCGTGCCGATTTATGCCCTGTATTACTACGTGCGCGATACCTTGGGGCTTCGCTGGCGCCGCTGGCTGACAGACCATTTTTTGAGCCGCTATTTTCATGAGCGCTCCTACTACCGCCTGAATGGCGCGTCGGGCATTGACAACCCCGACCAGCGCATTGCGGAGGACATCAACAGCTTTACCCAGCAGTCGCTCTATTTCTCGATGATCCTGCTCGGGGCTGTGCTGGAGTTGGTGGCCTTTTCCGGCGTGTTGTGGACGATTTCACGCGGTTTGGTGTATTTTTTGGTCGTTTATGCGGTGCTCAGCACCGTGTTCACGGGCTCGGTATTTGGCCGGCGGCTCATTGGCCTGAATTTTCGCCAGTTGCAGCGCGAGGCCGACTTTCGCTTCAGCCTGGTGCGGGTGCGCGAGCACGCAGAACCGATCGCGTTTCATGATGGCGAGGCGCGCGAGATGGCCCTGCTGCAGCGCCTTTTTGCAGCGTTGTACGCCAACTACCAGCAGGTACTGAGGTGGCAGTTCAGACTCAATTTGTTCCAGTATGCGCACAGCTTTTTGATGATTTTGTTGCCCACCGTGATCATTGCCAACGACGTGTTGTCAGGCCGGCTGGAGGTGGGGCGTGCCATTCAGGCGGGGGGCGCCTTTGCGGCGATTTTGAGCGCGCTGACGGTGATCGTGGAGCACTTCGAAAGCCTGAGCCGTTTTTCGGCCGGGGTGGACCGGTTGCACGCTTTTTCACAGGCCCTGCAGGCAGCACCTGATTCCGCTGCAGCACTTCAGGGCGGCGTCCCCCATCGGCAAATCCAGACCGGGTACGGGTTTGAGTTGAGCTTGGCCCAGCTCACGCTGCTGACCCCGAACCGGGAGCATCTGCTGGTTGAAAACGTCAGCCTGGCGGTGAGGGCCGGTGAAGGTTTGCTGATCGTCGGGCCCAGTGGCACGGGCAAGAGCTCCTTGTTGCGGGCCATGGCGGGCCTGTGGACCACCGGCTCGGGTCAGGTGATTCGCCCCAGCAGCCCGGACATGCTGTTTCTACCCCAGCAACCGTACCTGCCCTTGGGCAACCTGCGATCCCAGCTGACCTACCCCCAAACCGGGCGTGCCATGGCGGACGAGGAGTTACTGAGGTGGCTTGATGTGGTGAATCTGCCGACACTGGCAGAGCGTTTTGGCGGCCTGGATGCCGAGCTGGACTGGGCCCGTGTTTTGTCGGTGGGTGAGCAGCAGCGGCTGGTCTTTGCGCGTGTCCTGCTGGCCAAGCCGCGCTATGTGTTGCTGGACGAGGCGACCAGCGCGCTGGATGCTGCCAACGAAGAGCGCCTGTATGCCCAGTTGGCCGAGCTTTCCATTACCCCCATTAGCGTCAGCCACCATCCGGCGATCCTGCGACTGCATACCCATGTGCTGGAGCTCCCCGGTGGTGGTCAGTGGGCGCTGCAGGAGGCGGCCAGCTACCGCTGGGCGGTGTGAGCCCTGGGCGCCGTGCCCGGTTACTGGGGCGTGTCTTTTTCCTGACCCAGTGCCACGCGGAACTCTTCGAGGCGTTTCTCGTAGTCCACCGCGTCGCCGTAACTGAGAAAGAGCTTGTAGCGGGAGTGCGCGCCGAGGATCTTGTGGGCGTGTTTGATGGGGCAAAAGTACTGTTCGGTGCGGGCCAGAATCTCGGTCATGTAGGCCATGAGGCCGTTGCCATACTCGCAGTAGGCGCAGTGAAACTTCTCAATGAAATTCAGGTAACCCAGCTGATAGCGGTCAAAAACGATGTAGTCGCTGCGCCGGACTCTCTTGACGCCGTAAATGGGGAAGCAGGTGTACTGGTAAAAACTCACACACAGGTCCAGCATCATCATGGGGATCACCATGGCGTAGATGATCGGCCCGGTGATCAGGTTTTGGGGCCGGTTTGTCACCAGCCAGCGAAAGAAATTTGTCTTGAGTTTACGGTGCGCGTCTTTGACAGAGCGCTCAAACTCCACGCGCTTGCCATTGATCTGGAAGAACATCTTGCTCTCCTGCTCCTGTACGGCGGTGCGCAGGTCTTCCTCAAGCGTGGCCATTTGGGCCAGCAGCTGGGCAATTCGGTCGTTCATGAGTGTCCTGTCTCAATTGGAGTGAGCCCGGTTTTAGGCTGTTACTCGTCAAAAATCAACCCTGATTCAGGGTGTTGCCCGCAGGAGGTGGGCAGAGGGCGCGCTCCGTGCGTGCGCGTAGCGTCTGGTCGTTGTTTATTGAGCAGCCGGCGGTACGGCCTGAAATCCCTGCAGGGTTTGCAGCGCAGCGCCGCTCATGGGCGTGGTTTGAACCCGGCGTGCACCGTCAAAGCGGCGGGCCCAATAGGCGATGCTCATGCTTTCGACCCGGACCTCTGCGCCAGGCTTGGGAGAGTGGATGAACTTGCCCTCGCCGATGTAGATGCCCACATGACTGAAAGTACGGCGCATGGTGTTGAAAAAAACCAGGTCACCGGGTTTGAGCTCGCTGCGGTCAATGGTCTCGGTGGCGGCGGCTTGTTGCTCGGCTTTGCGCGGCAGGATCAGGCCCACCGTTTGGTGGTACATGGCCCGCACGAAGCCACTGCAGTCAAAACCGGTCTCAGCCGTGTTGCCACCTCTTCGGTAGGGCACGCCCAGAAAACCCATGGCAGTAAACACCAGGTCAGACGCGGTGGTGCTGACAGATTCCCTGACCTGGTCAAGCTTGGCCAACAGGCCTTTTTCGGTCATGAATTGATTCATGTCATCCACTGAACCGGGTGGAGCAGCGTGCGCACTGGCAGCAAGGAGAAGGGCTATCAAGGTGGCATAAATTCGCATGGGCGCTAGGATAACGGCACGGCAAGCGCAGTGTCAAGCAAACATTTGATGCAATGCATCTGTAACTTGTTGATATTTAACTATTTTTTCAGGAGCACTATGTTCAAGGCATTGGTATTGGAGAACACTGACGGTTTCAAGGCCAGCGTGACGCACTTGGATGAATCACGTTTGCCCCAGAGCGAGGGGTCTGGCGATGTCACGGTGTCGGTCGCGTATTCCACCCTGAATTACAAGGACGGGCTGGCCATCACCAACAAGAGCCCGGTGGTGCGCACCTGGCCGATGGTGGCGGGCATTGACGGCGCGGGCACCGTCATCGACTCCACCCACCCGGACTGGCTGCCAGGCGATGTGTTTGTGCACAACGGCTGGGGCGTGGGCGAGACCCGCTGGGGTTGCCTGGCCGAGAAAGCCCGGCTCAAGGGCGACTGGCTGGTCAAACTGCCCACGGTGTTTACCCCGCGTCAAGCCATGGCGATTGGCACGGCCGGTTACACAGCCATGCTGTGCGTGCTGGCGTTGGAAGATCAAGGCGTCAAGCCTGGCTCGGGCGAGGTGCTGGTGACGGGGGCCACCGGCGGCGTGGGCAGTGTGGCCATTGCCTTGCTGGGCCGGTTGGGCTACACCGTGGTTGCCGCGACCGGCAAAGCCAGTGAGGAGGCCTACCTCAAGTCACTGGGGGCGAGCAGCATCATGGACCGGGCGCTCTTGAGCAACCCCGGCAAGCCGTTTCAAAAAGAGCGATGGGCCGGCGTGGTGGATGCCGTGGGCTCACACACCTTGGCCAATGCGCTGGCTCAAACCCGCTATGGCGGCGTGGTGGCGGCCTGCGGCTTGGCCCAAGGCATGGATTTGCCCACCACGGTGATGCCGTTCATCTTGCGCGGGGTGACGCTGGTGGGTGTGGATTCGGTGATGGCCCCGTTGGCTAAACGCCAGCGCGCCTGGAGCCGCCTGGCCCGTGACCTGGATGCCAACTTGCTGGAGTCCATGGTGGATGAAGTTCCTCTGGAAGGGGCCATTGCCAAGGCGCAGGCGCTGATGGACGGTCAGGTTCGGGGTCGTGTGGTGGTCAAAATAACCGCTTGAACTTCAAAAACGGCTGTTTTTAAGTATTTTTTAACCAAATAGGGCGCTAGCCGGCATGTTTAAATACTTTTTAGGTTTTATTTTAATAGCAGGTTCGCTGGCGGCTCAGGCCCAGACTGTGCGCCCTGAGGTGGTGACCTCCGGGCTGCAAAACCCCTGGGCTGTGGCCTTCCTGCCCGAGGGGCGGTTTTTGGTGACCGAACGCACCGGCACCTTGCGGGTGGTGGAGGCCGATGGTCGCTTGCAGCCCCCGCTGGCGGGTGTGCCAGCCGTGGCCGCAGCCGGGCAGGGCGGTTTGCTGGACCTGGTGCTGGACTCGGATTTTGGGCGCAACCGCACGCTGTATTTTTGCTTTTCGGAGTCTGGTCCGGGCGGCAACAGCACGGCGCTGGCCCGGGCGACGCTGTCAGAGGACCGCACGCGCCTGGACGAAGTCAAGGTCATCTTCAGCCAAAAGCCCAAGGTCAACAGCTCAGCCCACTTTGGCTGCCGCATTGTGGAGAGTCAGCCCACGGGCAAGCCTGATGGTCTGTTGTTCATGACCCTGGGCGAACGTTTCTCGCGGAAGGACGATGCGCAAAAGCTGGACAACCACCACGGCAAAGTCATTCGCATCCACAAGGATGGCCGCGTGCCCGCTGACAACCCGTTTGTGGGCCGCACCGGTGCACTGCCCGAGATATGGAGCTACGGCCACCGTAACCCGCAAGGTGCCACGCTGACCCCGGATGGCGTGTTGTGGACGCATGAGCACGGCCCGCAAGGCGGCGACGAAATCAATCTGCCCCAGCCGGGGCGCAACTACGGCTGGCCGGTGATCACCTATGGCGAGAACTACGGTGGCGGCGCGATTGGGCAGGGCCTGACCGAGCAGGCCGGCATGGAGCAGCCGCTGCACTACTGGGTGCCGTCCATTGCGCCTTCGGGCATGGCCTTTGTGACCAGCACGCGTTATGGTCAGGCGTGGGTGGGCAATCTGATGGTCGGTTCGCTCAAGTTCGGCTACCTGAACCGGATCGAACTGGCGGCGCCCTTTAAGGGCAAAGTGGTGCGCGAGCACAAGCTGCTGGCCGTTGATCGTGAGCGCATCCGCGATGTACGCCAGGGGCCGGACGGGTTGCTGTATGTGTTGACTGACAAGGCCGACGGCCGCCTGATCCGGCTGCTGCCCAATTGAGGACCAGGTTCCGCCTGCGTTCTAATCACCCATCGCCTGAATTGGCTCCAACCCTGAAAGACCCGCTCGCCATGTTGCTTGATGCCGCTGAATCCCAACTCGTCCTGGTGGACTACCAAACTCGCCTGATGCCCGCCATTTTTGAAGGCCCGCTGGCCGTGGCGAATGCGCTGCGCCTGGCCCAACTGGCTCAACTGATGGAAGTGCCTGTGTGGGGCACGGAGCAAAACCCGTCCAAACTGGGCGAAAACCCGGCTGACATCAAAGCTTTGTGCCAGCGCACCTTGAGCAAGATGCAGTTCAGCGGGGTTGAAGAGGGCTTGGGCGAGTGGCTGCGCCCCCCGGCCAAACCGGTAGCCGGCAATGCCCGCAGTCTGCCCAAGCACCTGCAAAAGTCAGTGGCCCCCACCGAGCGCAACATGATCGTGATTGCCGGCTGCGAGGCGCATGTTTGTTTGATGCAAACCGCGCTGGATTTGCTGGAAGACGAGTTTGACGTGTGGGTGGTGACCGATGCCTGCAGCTCACGCACCGAACGCAACCGCGACGCCGCATTTGACCGCCTGGCTGGCGCCGGCGCCGAGTTGGTTACCACAGAGATGGTGGCCTTTGAATGGCTGCGCACGGCTGAGCACCCGGATTTCAAAGCCGCGCACGCTTTGATCAAATAGGGCGTTGGAAGGCGCTCAGCGGGTGGGCCCGGCTGGAGCTTTCTCTGCGAGAAGTTGCCCGTCCACGATCTGAATCTGCCGCTGGCAGCGCGCCGCCAGCGCGGGGTCATGGGTGACGATCAAGCACGCAGATTGATGCTCCCGGTTGACAGCTTGCAGCAGCTCAAACACCTCGCTGGCGCTGTGAGTGTCCAGGTTGCCGGTGGGTTCATCTGCCAATATCAGCCGGGGCGACAAGGACAGCGCTCGGGCAATCGCTACCCGCTGCTGCATGCCACCCGACAGTTGCGAGGGCCGCTTGTGGGCTGCGTCCTGCAGCCCCACTTGTTTCAATAAGGCCATGGCGCGATCTTTGGCCTCGGTGGTGGGCCAGCCCAGATCAATGATGGACGGCATCATCACGTTCTCCAGGGCCGTAAAGCCCGGCAGCAAGTGATGAAATTGAAAGATAAAGCCGATGCTGCGTCCGCGTAGCGCGGTAAGCGTGGCATCCGCCATGCCGGCAATGTCCACGCCATCGACCTGCAGGCGGCCACTGGTGGGCGCCTCAAGCAAGCCAATGAGGTTGAGCAGGGTGCTCTTGCCCGAGCCGGTCGGTCCGGTCAGGGCCGCAAACTCGCCCTCTGAAATAGCGAGGTTGATGCCGTGCAGCACTTCGGTCTCCACGAGCGTGCCCAGGCCGTAGCTTTTGCGTACATCCTGTAATTCGACAATGGTCTTCATGGCGCGCTCAGACCCGAATGGCCTGCACCGGGTCGAGGCGCGCAGCGCGACGGGCGGGCAGGGCGGCAGCCAGCAAGCCCACCAGAATGGCCAGCGCACACGCGCCTGCCACCACCGCGAGATCGACCTGGCCGTTGAGCAGGGAGGTGCCATCGGCATTGCGGGTGACTTTGGAGAAAAACTTCAACAGGCCCACCGACAAGGCCGCACCCAACGCGGAGCCCACCAGCCCGTACAAGCCCCCTTGCAGCAAAAAGACCGCCATGATCCGGTTCGGGCTGGCCCCCATTGCCCGCAAAATGCCGATTTCGTTTTGCTTTTGCACCACCGACACCACCAGCACACTGGCAATGCCCACTGCCACGATGAGTGTGACAAAGGACCGAATCAGGTTGTTGGACATGCTCTGGCTGTTGAGTGCGGTGAGCAATTGCGCGTTGGTTTGCATCCAGCTCTCTGAGGTGAGCCCGGTTTTGGCCTGAACCTGGCGGGCAATGGCCTCCGCCTCAAACAGATTGGCCACGCGCAGGTCAATCTGGGTGACGCCACCGGGCAGGTTCAGCAGGGACTGCGCGACTTTGAGGCTGCTGTAGACCCAGCGCCGGTTCAGGTCGCGGTTGCCAATGTCAAAAATACCGGTGATGGTGAGGAGGTCGGCGCGGCCGTCCACCGTGACAATGCGGATTTTGTCGCCGAGGGTGACGCCCAGGTCTTTGGCCAGTTCAATGCCCACCACCGTGTTGGTGCCGCTGATGTCAAAGCGGCCTTGCTTCACATAGGTGGACATGCGCACGATACGCTGGTAGCGCTCGGGGTCCACGCCCAGCAGGGCAATGGGCTGGCTGGCCTGGGCCCTCAGGGCAAACCCAGCGCCGGTGACCATGGGGGAGGCTGCCAGCACGCCTTGACTTCGCTCAGCCAAGGCATAAGCGGCGGCCCACTGGTCGATGGAGCGCAGGCCCTGTGTGCGCGGCTGAATGATGGCTGCTGTGTGTTCGGGCGGCAGGGTCGTGCGGTTGATGGCCTGGGGCGGTCTGAGCACCACATGCGCCTGGCTGCCCAGCGTCTTGTCGATGATGGAGTCCTGCAACTGGCTGATCAGTGTGGTTAAAAAAATGATCACAGCTACGCCACCCGTGACGCCTGCCAGGATCAGCACGGTCTGCATGCGCCCTTCGCGAAGGTAGCGAAGGCAGACCATCCAGGCAAAGGGCAGGCCGGTCCGCGAGCCTTTCATCACGGTGCCCCACCGGGTTTGGCTGGAGCTTGGGCGGGCGGCGAGCGAGAGCCTGTTTCACGGACCCGGTCGCCGTCTTTCAGGCCTGTGCCCAACAAGATAACGTGTTCACCTGCCGCCAGGCCTTGGGTGATTTGGGTGGCGCCTGCGCCTTGCAGCCCGACTTGGACCTTGACCTGACGGGCACGGTCTTCGCGGTTGACCCACACCGTGGACATGCCATCCGCGTCTCGGCTCACGGCATCGGACGGCAGCATGAGTGCGTCATTGACTTGGGCTGTCACGATTTCAACGGACACAGTCATGTCGGTGCGGAGGTAATCAACGGGAGGTGCCACCTGGAGTCGCAGTTCCACGGTGCCCCGCTGGGGGTCGACGGAAGGTGCAATAAAGGTCAATTTCGCCGGAAAATGCCGATCAGTGTAGGCATCTGCCGTGGCATGGGCCATTTGCCCCAGGCGCAGAAATCTGAGATTTTTTTCGTCAATGCTTGCATCAATGCGTGACTCGATGCCGCCCGCCAGGGTCAGCAGGATTTTCCCCGCCTGGGCCGTGTCGCCGGGGTCGGCGGCGCGTGTGATGACGATGGCGGGGCCGGGGGCCCGCAAGCTGAACTGGTCCAGCCGGGCCGTTGCCGCGCTTTGGGCCGCCAATGCCTGGGCCAGCCGGGCTTGGGCCATGGCAAGTTCGGCGCCGTTGGCCTGGTTGCCTTGCGCTTGCGCGCTGGCGGCGCGCACGGCGGCGCGGCTGCTATCGGCCGCACGTTGGGCTTCATCCAGGCGAGATTGCGAGACAAAGCCCTGGCGAACCAGGTCTTGCGCCCGTGCCAGCTCTTGCAGTGCTTGTTGCTGGTTGGCGCGTGCCTGTACCAGCTGTTGGTCTGTCACGGGGCCTTGAATGGTCTGAATCTGCCGGATTCGCAGGCGGGCTTCATTGACGCTGGCGTTGGCTTGCTGCAGTGCCGCCCGGGCTTCGTCATTGCGCAGCTGCACAAGCACCTGACCGGCTTGCACACGTTCACCCTCACGCACGGCGATGCTCTCGATGCGGGCTGTGGTCTGGCTTGCCACGTCCGTGCGGGCCAGCGTGTTAACGCGGCCGCTGGTCACCACGGTTTGGGTCAGGGGGCCTTGGATGACGAGGACAATTTCGACCGGTTTGCCGCGCAACATCAGGGCAGCGCCCAGTGATATTGCAGCCGCAATCAGGGCGCTACCGAGGAGCACTTTCTGTCTGTTGATTTTCATGGCGTGATTGTGGGGCCAGGGCTTGCGGTGTCGGTTAGATGGCGCACATCCATGCTGTGGCTCCCGCATTTTCAAGTCAGCTTCCAGCAAGTTGGATGGCCATAATTATGAATTCAGTTTAAAGACAGGACAGGAGACAAACCCATGACAACGTACGCTGACTTCCACAGCCGCTCCCTCAACGAGCGCGATGCATTCTGGTCCGAGCAGGCTCAACTTGTGGATTGGCACACGCCACCGCAGCAGATCTGTGATTACAGCAATCCTCCGTTTGCCAAGTGGTTTGTCGGTGGCACGATAAATTTGTGTCACAACGCAGTGGATCGTCACCTGAAAGACCGCGCCGATCAGGCGGCGCTGATTTTTGTGTCTACAGAGACCAACGAAGAAAAGGTCTACAGCTTTCGCGAGTTGCACGCCGAGGTGCAGCGCATGGCGGCCTCGCTCAAAGAGATGGGTGTGAAAAAAGGTGACCGCGTCCTGATTTACATGCCCATGATTGCCGAGGCGGCTTTTGCCATGCTGGCCTGCACCCGCATTGGGGCCATTCACTCGGTAGTGTTTGGTGGCTTTGCGTCTGGCTCGTTGGCGTCGCGCATTGAAGATGCGTCACCCACCGTGGTGGTCAGTGCCGATGCCGGCTCCCGCGGTGGCAAGCCCGTGGCCTACAAGCCTTTGCTGGACGAGGCCATTCGCCTGTCCAGCCACAAGCCCTCCGCCGTTTTGCTGGTCGACCGGGGCCTGGTCCCCATGGAGTTGCAAGGCGGGCGAGACCATGTTTGGGCTGATTTGCGTCAGAAGCACATGGATACTGTGGTGGACTGTGAGTGGGTGGATTCGACTCACACCAGCTACACCCTGTACACCAGCGGCACCACGGGCAAGCCCAAAGGGGTGCAGCGCGACACCGGTGGCTATGCCGTGGCACTGGCCGCCAGCATGAAACACATTTATTGCGGAAACGCAGGTGAAACGTATTTTTCAACCAGCGATATCGGCTGGGTGGTGGGTCACAGTTACATCATTTACGGCCCCCTGATTGCTGGCATGGCAACCATCATGTATGAAGGTTTGCCAACCCGTCCCGATGGTGGCATCTGGTGGAGCCTGGTTGAGAAATACAAGGTGACGGTCATGTTCAGTGCGCCGACCGCGGTGCGGGTCCTGAAAAAACAAGACCCTGCATTTCTCACCAAATATGACCTGTCCAGCCTGCGCGCCTTGTTTTTGGCAGGCGAGCCGCTGGACGAGCCCACGGCCCAATGGATCAGCCAAGGTCTGGGCAAGCCCATCATTGACAACTACTGGCAGACCGAAACCGGCTGGCCAATCCTCTCGCTGTGCAATGGTGTGGAGCAGGCTGACAGCAAGTTTGGATCGCCCGGCAAGGCTGTGTATGGCTATAACGTCAAGCTGCTGGACGATCAGACTGGCGAGGAATTGACCGGACCCAATCAAAAAGGTGTGGTGGCTATTGAGGGGCCACTGCCCCCGGGATGCATGCAGACGGTGTGGCGCGATGATGAACGCTTCGTCAAGACTTACTGGTCCAGCGTGCCGGGCAAGATGGTCTACAGCACCTTTGATTGGGGCATTCGCGACGCTGACGGCTATTTCTTCATATTGGGTCGAACGGATGACGTGATCAATGTCGCGGGTCACCGCCTGGGCACCCGCGAGATCGAAGAGAGCATCTCGGCTCACCCCAATGTGGCCGAGGTGGCCGTGGTTGGGGTCGCTGACCAGCTCAAAGGGCAGGTGGCCATGGCGTTCGTGGTGGCCAAGGACGCTACGCTGCTGGGCGACGAGGCAGCGTGCCTCAAGCTTGAAGGCGAGATCATGAAGCTGGTGGACCGGGATCTGGGCGCCGTCGCCCGTCCATCGCGCGTCCGGTTTGTGATCACACTGCCGAAAACCCGTAGCGGCAAGCTGTTACGCAGGGCGATTCAATCGGTCTGCGAAGGCCGGGATCCGGGCGATTTAACGACGATGGACGATCCGGCGGCGCTTCAGCAAATCAGGGATCTGATGGTTTGATAGCAACCCGGGCAGGGGCCCGGGTTGACGGTTGCCGCCCTTTTGGTGGCACAATTGACAAGTTACTAGGCCCTTCCATCGCCACAGTCGCATCCGCCAAACGGTCAAGCCGTGCCGCGGAAGGTTAATCAACAACAGCTTTAACCAGCTAATGTTTCCCCAAGGGAAACGGAGTTCAGCGAAAAATGAGTGAGACAAATCAGGTTTACCAGGCCTACCAGGCCAATACCTATTTATTCGGCGGCAACGCCCCGTATGTCGAGGAGATGTACGAAAACTATCTGGCTAACCCCGGCAGCGTTCCCGACACCTGGCGTGACTACTTCGATGCTTTGCAGCACGTGCCCGCAGTCGATGGCTCGAATGCCAAAGACGTGCCACACCAGCCGGTCATCAATGCATTTGCCGAACGGGCCAAACAAGGCGGCACCAAAGTGGTGGTTGCCAGCGATAACGCAGAAATGGGCCGCAAGCGCACTGCCGCGCAGCAGCTGATCGCGGCCTATCGCAATGTGGGCCAGCGCTGGGCTGACCTGGATCCCTTGAAGCGTACCGAGCGCCCTTCGATCCCTGAGCTTGACCCCGCCTTTTATGGCTTCACAGATGCCGATCAGGAAACCGTATTTGATACCAGCAACACGTTTTTTGGCAAAAACAGCATGTCTTTGCGCGAGCTGCTCAATGCGCTGCGCGAGACATATTGCGGCACATTGGGTGCAGAGTACATGTACACCACCGACCAGGCTGAAAAGCGCTGGTGGCAGCAGAAGCTGGAAACCATTCGCAGCAAACCCAGTTTTAATGCCGAGAAGAAAAAACAGATTCTTGAACGCCTGACCGCAGCCGAAGGCCTTGAGCGCTTCTTGCACACCAAATATGTGGGTCAAAAGCGTTTTTCACTGGAAGGCGGCGAGAGTTTCATCGCCGCGATGGATGAGTTGATTCAGTCGGCTGGCGCGCAAGGCGTGCAGGAAATCGTGATTGGTATGGCACACCGTGGCCGCTTGAATGTGCTGGTGAATACCATGCGCAAGCTGCCGGCTGACTTGTTTGCCGAGTTTGATCACACAGCCCCGGAGGAGTTGCCTTCTGGCGACGTCAAATACCATCAGGGATTCAGTTCTGACGTGTCTACCAGTGGCGGCCCTGTGCACTTGTCGCTGGCTTTCAATCCTTCGCACCTTGAGATCGTGAATCCGGTGGTGGAAGGTTCTGTGCGGGCCCGCATGGACCGCCGGGCTGACCCCATGGGCAAGCAAGTGCTGCCCGTGCTGGTGCATGGTGACTCGGCTTTTGGTGGTCAGGGTGTCAATCAGGAGACTTTGGCATTGGCACAAACCCGGGGTTACACCACGGGCGGCACGGTGCACATCATCATCAATAACCAGATTGGTTTCACCACGTCTGACCCGCGCGACATGCGTTCCAGCGTTTTCTGCACAGATATTGTGAAGATGGTGGAAGCCCCTGTTTTGCACGTGAATGGGGATGATCCTGAGGCCGTGGTTCTGGCTACCCAGTTTGCGCTTGAGTACCGCATGGCGTTCAGCAAAGATGTCGTGATCGACATCGTGTGTTTCCGGAAATTGGGGCACAACGAGCAGGACACTCCCGGGCTGACGCAGCCGCTGATGTACAAAAAAATCAGCACTCATCCGGGCACCCGCAAGTTGTTTGCCGACAAGCTGGCAACTCAGGGACTGGGTGAGTCTTTGGGTGAAGACATGGCCAAAGCCTATCGCGCCGCGCTGGACGCAGGCAAGCACTTGGGCGAGGCCGTGCTGACTAACTTCAAGACCAAGTTCACCGTCGATTGGTCTCCTTTCCTGGGCAAGAAATGGACCGATGCGGGCGATACAGCCATTCCGCTGTCTGAATGGAAACGTCTCGCCGAAAAAATCACCACTATTCCTGATTCTGTGTCGCCTCACCAGCTCGTGAAGAAGGTCTATGATGACCGCGCAGCCATGGGCCGTGGTGAGATTCCGGTAGATTGGGGCATGGGCGAGCATATGGCTTTTGCTTCGTTGGTTGCGAGTGGCTTTCCTGTGCGCTTGTCGGGTGAAGACAGCGCCCGCGGCACGTTCACGCACCGTCATGCAGTGATTCATGATCAAAAGCGCGAAAAATGGGATACGGGCACCTACTGTGCCTTGCAAAACGTCACGGAGAATCAGGCGCCGTTCACGGTCATTGACTCGATCCTGTCTGAAGAAGCTGTGCTCGGTTTTGAGTATGGTTATGCGTCTAACGACCCCAACACCATGGTGATCTGGGAAGCGCAGTTCGGTGACTTCGCCAACGGCGCCCAGGTGGTGATCGACCAGTTCATTGCCTCTGGTGAAGTTAAATGGGGCCGCGTCAACGGCCTGACATTGATGTTGCCGCATGGCTACGAAGGTCAG
Source organism: Rhodoferax sp. (assembly GCA_030683195.1). GTDB lineage: Bacteria > Pseudomonadota > Gammaproteobacteria > Burkholderiales > Burkholderiaceae_C > Rhodoferax. The sequence goes on from JAUXQA010000218.1 coordinate 14,447, forward strand.
GGCCCCGAGCACAGCTCGGCTCGCCTGGAGCGCTTCATGCAGTTGGCGGCAGACACCAACATGCAGATCGTTCAACCCACTACCGCTGGCCAGATTTTCCACGTGCTGCGCCGTCAGATGGTGCGCAACTTGCGCAAACCTCTGATCATCATGACGCCCAAGTCGCTGCTGCGTAACAAAGAGGCAGCTTCGCCAGTGAGTGAGTTCACCAAAGGGAGCTTCCAGACAGTGATCCCGGAGAATAAAGAGTTGAAAGCTGACAAGGTCAAGCGAATCCTGGCCTGCTCTGGAAAGGTCTATTACGACTTGGTCAAGAAGCGTGAAGAGAAGGGCGTTGACGACGTTGCCATCATTCGGGTGGAGCAGCTTTATCCATTCCCCCACAAGGCATTTGGTACCGAGCTGAAAAAATACCCCAATGCAACAGAGATTGTTTGGACACAGGACGAACCGCAAAATCAGGGTGCCTGGTTCTTTGTGCAGCACTATATTCATGAAAACATGCTTGAGGGGCAAAAACTGGGGTATTCCGGTCGCGCCGCTTCCGCGTCACCCGCTGTGGGCTATGCCCACTTGCACCAGGAGCAGCAAAAGGCACTGGTTGATGGCGCGTTCAGCAAGCTCAAAGGTTTTATCCTGAGCAAATAGGCTACCCGGAATATTGAAGTCATTTGCGACTCCGAATCTCGGCGTCGCAGAGCCCAGATAATAAATATTGAAAGAATTGATATGGCTATCGTAGAAGTAAAAGTCCCACAGTTGTCTGAATCAGTGGCTGAAGCCACCATGGTGACTTGGAAAAAGCGGGTGGGTGAGTCGGTTACGGCTGATGAAATTCTTATTGAAATCGAAACAGACAAAGTCATACTGGAAGTGCCGGCACCAGCGTCAGGTGTGCTGGTTCAATTGGTTCGCAACGACGGTGAAACCGTAGCGACTGAAGAGGTTATCGCTCGAATCGATACGGATGGAACGGCGGGCATCAGCCCATTGGAGGTGACAGCCGCGCCGGTCACAACCCCAACCCCCACCACGTCTGCTCCTGTTGCACTGTCAGGCGGTGGAAAGGGTGACGTCGCCATGCCGGCGGCTGCCAAATTGTTAGCTGACAATAATCTGGCTGTGAGTGCAGTGGCCGGTACCGGTAAAGATGGCCGGGTAACCAAAGGTGATGTTTTGGGTGCCCTTGCTTCGGCTTCAGTACCAAAGGCTGTGGTGGCGCCAATGGCCCCGGCGAAGGCCGCAACTACCTTGCTGCCGCAGGTGGCTTCTGCCGCTCCGTCTTTGGGTGATCGCCCTGAGCAACGCGTGCCGATGAGTCGATTGCGTGCCCGCGTGGCTGAGCGGTTGCTTCAGTCCCAGTCGACCAATGCTATTTTGACTACCTTCAATGAAGTCAATATGGCGCCTGTGATGGACATGCGCAAGAAGTTCCAGGATGCCTTCACCAAAGAGCACGGCGTGAAAATTGGCTTCATGAGCTTCTTCGTCAAGGCTGCCGTGCATGCCTTGAAGAAATTCCCGGTGCTGAACGCCTCGGTGGATGGCAATGATATTGTGTATCACGGGTTTTTTGATATCGGTATCGCCGTGGGTTCCCCTCGGGGCCTGGTGGTACCCATCCTGCGAAATGCCGATCAGATGAGTTTTGCAGATATTGAAAAGAAAATTGCAGAGTTCGGTCAAAAGGCCAAGGATGGCAAGCTCAGCATGGAAGAAATGACTGGCGGCACATTCTCTATCAGCAATGGCGGCACGTTTGGCTCGATGTTGTCCACCCCCATCATCAACCCGCCTCAGTCGGCTATTTTGGGTGTTCACGCGACCAAAGACCGTGCGATGGTGGTGAACGGACAGGTGGTGGTTCAGCCGATCAATTACCTGGCCATGAGTTATGACCACCGGATCATTGATGGCCGCGAAGCTGTGCTGGGTCTTGTGGCCATGAAAGAGGCTCTGGAAGATCCATCCCGTCTGTTGTTCGACATTTAAGCGCTTTTGTGTTGAACCCACCCAATTGGCCGGACTGTAGATCCCGCCCAGGGGTGGGTTTTTTTCAACCCGATTTTTGGAATATTTATGAGTAAACAATTCGACGTGATCGTCATTGGTGGTGGTCCAGGTGGTTACATAGCTGCCATCCGTGCTGCGCAGTTGGGTTTCAACGTGGCCTGTATTGACGAGTGGAAGAACGCCAAGGGTGGTCCGGCTTTGGGCGGCACCTGTACCAATGTGGGTTGCATACCCAGCAAGGCGCTGTTGCAGTCCTCCGAGCACTTCGACCACGCAAACCATCACTTTGCCGATCACGGAATTTCGGTGTCTGGCCTGACTCTGGATGTGGCCAAGATGGTGGGGCGTAAGGACACCGTGGTGAAGCAAAACAACGACGGTATCCAGTACCTGTTCAAGAAGAACAAGGTCAGTTCTTTCCATGGCCGCGGCTCCTTTGTCAAAGCTGTTGAAGGCGGCTATGAGGTCAATGTGGCGGGTTCAACTGTGGAGACCTTGATTGGCAAGCAAGTCATCGTGGCCACTGGCTCCAACGCACGCGCCTTGCCAGGTACGCCGTTTGACGAGGAAACTGTTCTGTCCAATGACGGCGCTTTGCGGATAGGGGCGGTCCCCAAGAAGCTGGCTTTGATTGGCTCCGGTGTCATTGGCCTGGAGATGGGGTCGGTCTGGCGCCGTCTGGGTTCCGATGTGACCATCCTGGAAGGCCTGCCGACCTTTCTTGGCGCGGTCGATGAACAAATCGCCAAGGAAGCACACAAGGCTTTTGTCAAACAAGGCTTGAAAATAGAACTCGGTGTCAAAGTGGGTGAGATCAAGACCACCAAGAAGGGTGTGAGCGTGGCCTGGACCAACGCCAAGGGAGAGGCCCAGACGCTTGATGCTGACAAATTGATTGTCTCAATTGGTCGTGTGCCCAACACCATCGGCCTGAATGCCGAGACTGTCGGCCTTGCCCTGGATGATCGTGGCGCGATTGTGGTGGACGGTGATTGTCGTACAAATCTCCCTGGCGTGTGGGCAGTCGGTGATGTGGTGCGTGGACCCATGCTGGCACACAAGGCAGAAGAAGAGGGTGTCGCCGTGGCTGTGCGTATCGCCGGTCAGCATGGTCATGTCAATTTCAACACCATTCCTTGGGTCATT
>JAUXQA010000221.1 GCA_030683195.1 Rhodoferax sp.
GCGGCCGTGCCTTACGACTTGCCGGGCGTGCTTTCTCATTCGCTGGCGATTGAACCGACCGCTCTGGTGCGCATGAAGGAGCGGCTGGAGCTGGGCCAGCCGCTGACCGCGCAGGACACGGTGAGTTTGATGCAGGAGACCTACCGCGCCTTTGTACATGACAACTCGCCACGCTTTGCCGAGCTGTTTGGGCACCTGCTGGAGAGTGATGCGCCGCTGGTGTTTCATTGCACCGCCGGCAAGGACCGAACCGGGTTTGCCGCCGCCCTGATCCTGCTTGCCCTGGGCGTGCCCCGCGGTGTGGTGATGCAGGACTACTTGCTGACCAACGAGTTGTTTGTCATGCCGCACTCGCCCCCCGGACTGGCTCCCAAAGAGGTGCTGGATGTGCTGTGGGGGGTGCAGGCAGGTTTTCTGGAAGCTGCGCTGGAGGTGGTGGATGCCGACTACGGCGGCATGCCTATCTACCTTGAAAAGACCCTTGGGCTGGGCCCGGAACAGAGGCAACGCTTGATCAGCCTGTATTTGCAAGCTCCTTAGCGGCATGCTATGGCGAGGCCCGCTTGAACTGCGCTTCTTGCAGGGCAATCATGTTGAGCAGGGCTTCAACCACCTCATGCTTGAAGCCGGACCTTGTTCTGCTTGCGCCATCGCCCCCGTTCAAAATTAATTTCTGGAGGAATTCAATGCAGTCTCGATGTCCCCAAAACAACTCGATGCCTCTGGCGATGTGTTCGTGGTGAGCCCGGATGATGGTCAGCTCATGCTCAAAGGTCGAGATTTTTTTGGGTATCTCCTCCAGGGGGGCCGGTTGGGTTGGCTCATCCTCGCCAGCGTAGTCCAGCGGGGGGAAGTCAGTTGGCAGGTTCTCGGACATGGCTTGCTCCGCTTTGAAAATGCGATAAGTGGCGGCGTTGGGCCACGATCTTGCCTGCAGAGTTAGCCCATCGAGTTGATCTCCCGTCAACTCAACGTCAATCATTCGCTCAGTCGATCGAAGCGCTCCAGCGGTCGTCCCAGGCTTTGTCGATGGTGCGGCGGTCCCGTTTGGTGGGCCGGCCGTGTTCCAGTGTGTGCGCGGGCTCGACGCCCTGGCGGCGTTGCTCGGCATGGAGTATGCGGGCCTGGATACTTTCTGCGGTTTCGGTGTAAAGCTTTTGCGCCACGGGTGCCGGGCCACGCTGGGCGCTGATGCCCAAAACCGTCAAGGTGCGCACTATCGGCCCCTGACGAATCACGACCGTGTCGCCGGCCTTGACCTCACGCGAGGGTTTGGCCACCAGGTCGTTGACCTCAATGCGGCCTTTGTCTATTTCATCGCACGCGAGGGACCGGGTCTTGTAAAAGCGGGCGGCCCAGAGCCATTTGTCTATTCGAAGTCTTTCCATTCTTCGGCATTCTGCACCAGTGGCAGGCGCACGGTGGTGTCCAGCCCACTGATGTGGCCATGGGTCTCCCGGTTGTCCAGGGTGATGCTGCCACCCAGTGCCTGGACAATTTCAAAGCAGATGGCCAGCCCAAGGCCCGAGCCTGATCGGGTCTCGCCCGCTGAGAACGGCTGAAACAAGCGTGTCCGCAGTTCGGCGGAGATACCGGGGCCGCTGTCACGTATCACCAGCGCCGCCCAGCCTGCATCGCACACCAGCTGCACGCTCAAGATGCCCAGGTCCGGCGTGTAACGAATGGCGTTGTGCAGCAGGTTGCGCACAAGTTCGCGCAGCATCCAGTCATGGGTGTTGACCCAGGCCGGGGCTGTGGTGATGTCAAAGTCCAGCTCTTTGGCGGCGATCAGGGGCGATACATCCAGTGCCACCTCACGCAACACCAAGGCCCAGTCCACAGCGCCGGCGGCGGGTTGCTGCACCAATTGCGCCACCTTCGCCAGGGCCAGCATCTGGTTGGCCAGCACGGTGGCGCGTTGTACGGTGTCACTGATTTCCAGCAGGGCCTGGCGGGCTTCCACGTCGCCGCGCAGTGCCGATTGCACCTGCACCTTCAGCACCGCGAGAGGCGTGCGCAGCTGGTGCGAAGCATCCCGCACAAAGCGCTTTTGGTGGTCCAGCAAATGTTGCAGGCGCGACATCAAGCTGTTGGTGGCCTCCACCAGGGGCACCAGTTCGCGCGGGGCATCAGGGGCCTGCAGGGGGGTGAGGTCGTCGTCGGGCCGAGCCTGCAATTCGGCGCTGAGCTGGCGCACCGGCCGGGTGGCGCGCTGCACCACCACCAGCACCACCAGCGCAATCAGCGACACCAGCGCGGCCTGACGCCACAGGGTGTCAATCAAAATCTGGCGCGCCAGCGTGCGGCGCAGCTCCAGGGTTTCGGCTACCTGCACCACGGCCATCACACGCGCCTGGTTCATGGCCACAGGTTGCAACAGCACGGCCACCCGCACCGGGTCGCCCCGGTAGGTGTCGTCATAAAAATCGACCAAAGCGGCATAGGGGCCTCGGTCGGGCAACTGCCCGCGCCAGGCGCTCAAGTCACCAAAGCCGTCCACCAGTTCGCCCTGAATACTGGAGATGCGGTAGACCATGCGGCTGCGGTTGTCGGCCTCAAACGGTTCCAGCGCGGCGTAGGGCACGATGGCACGCAGTTGGGCCACTTCGCCTTCGCCCTGCGCCTCAATGTGCTCGCCGATGGATTTGGCCGAGGCCAGTAGCGTGCGGTCATAGGCGGTGTTCACAGCCGAAAGGGCCTGGCGGTACAGGGTGAAGGTGTCCAGCACCACAAAGAGGCACACCGGAATCAGAATGCCCAGCAGCAGGTACCGGCGCAGGGACATGGTGGCCCTGACATTGGCCAGGGCGTGAGCGGCCCTGGACTTCATGCGGGCAGCTTGAGCAGGTAGCCCAAGCCGCGCAGGGTGATGAGCTGTGCGCCGGTGGGGGTGAGTTTTTTACGCAGCCTGTACACCACGACCTCAATGGCCTCGTACTGGACTTCAAGCGAATCGGGAAACACCAGCTCAAACAGGCGCTCCTTGCTCACGGCGTGGCCCGGCCGCGCCAACAAGGCCTTGAGGAGTGCCAGTTCGCGCGGGGCCAGTTCCAGGACCTGGCCGTGATGATAGATGGCGCCACTATCTTTATCATAGTGGATAACCATTGCATCACGCCGGCTAGAGGCTGATTCGGCATTATTTTCGGGTTGACGGCGGTGCAGGGCACGAATCCGGGCCTCCAGCTCGTCCAGATCAAAGGGTTTGGGCAAATAGTCGTCTGCGCCTGCGTTGAGCCCCTGCACCTTGTCGCCCACGGTGCCGCGCGCAGTCAGGATCAGCACCGGGGTGCTCACGCCTTCTTCGCGCGCCTGGCGCAAGATGTGCAGACCGTCCCGCCCGGGCAGGGTCAGGTCCAGAAGCACCACATCGGGCTGGTAGGCCCGCCAGCGGATCAGCGCCGCGCGGCCATCGGTGCAAACCTCCACCTCCCAGCCCAGCCGGGTGAGGGCGCGGGAGAGGGTGGTGTGCAGGGCGGTGTCGTCTTCAACCAGCAGCAGTTTCATGGTGTGGTCACGGGGCGGGCAGGGCGCCAAGCTTGGCAGAAGCTGGCGCGGGCCCAGGTGTCAATAGCTGCCGATATAGTCTTTTTTGCCCACTTCCACGCCGTTGTGGCGCAGGATGGCGTAGGCCGTCGTGGTGTGAAAGAAGAAGTGAGGCAGGCCGTAGTTCAGCACATAAGACTGGCCGGTAAAGCGCTTTTCTTTGGGGGTGCCGGCCTGGGTGACGATCTCGCGGGTGGCTGCTTCGTCAAAATTGGCGGCTGGCAAGCTGTCCATGAAGGCCAGCACGGTGTCGATGCGCGCTTGCAGGTCGGCAAAAGTCTGCTCGCTGTCGTCGAGCTTGGGCACCTCGACGCCGGCCAGGCGGGCTGATACGCTTTTGGCGAAGTCGCTGGCCACCTGCACCTGGCGCAAGAGCGGAAACATGTCGGGGTACAGGCGCGCTTGCAGCAGGGCGTTAGGGTCAATTTTTTTATCGGCAGCGTGGGTTTCGGCTTTGCTTAAAACAGTCTTGAGGCCGCCGAGCATTTGCTTGAAGACAGGAATGGAGGAGGTGTAGATGCTTGATGTCATGGTGTTCAAAGAAGTTGATTCGGGGGTGTTGAAAAATAGGCGATTGTTCAGCGAACCGGTGCCAGCCGGTACAGCGAAGTGACTTCGCGCGAGCGGGCATCGGCCAACGGGGCGTTGGCATCGGTGGCTTTGGCGTGCTGGGGCTTGGTGTCGATCCGGCTTACCAGGCGCAGGCCATTGACCTCAAAAGCGGCCAGCAGTTCGGCCTGCGTGCGCAAGCCCAGGTGCTCGGCCAGATTCGACAAGATCAGCCAGCCTTCGCCCTTGGGGGTCAGGTGGCTGCTCAGGCCTTTGAGAAAGCCCATCAGCATGCGGCTGTCTTCGTCGTATACGGCGCGCTCTAGTGGCGAGCTGGGGCGGGCCGGGAGCCAGGGCGGGTTACACACAACCAGGGAGGCCAGGCCCGGTGGGAACATGTCGGCCTGCACCACCTGCACCCGGTCTGTCAGACCCAGGCGGGTGAGGTTATCCGTGGCGCAGGCGAGGGCGCGGGGGTCCAGGTCGGTGGCTATCACTTGATCCACTCCACGCTTGATCAGCACGGCGGCCAGCACGCCGGTGCCGGTGCCAATGTCAAAGGCCACCAGCGGTTGGCCGGCGGGGGCCTTGGGCAAGTGGGCCGTGGCTACCAGCGGGATGTACTCGCCCCGAACAGGTGAAAACACGCTGTAGTGCGCATGAATGCGGTTGTCCGGACCGTCGCCAAGCGCCGGGATCTCCACGCCCACCCGGCGCCACTCGTGCGCACTGGTGATGCCCGAGAGTTCTCGCAGCGACGCCACCGAGGCGCCGCCTGCCTCGTCCGCCGGGCCCCAGGCGTGGGTGCAGGCCTCTTTGACATCGGGCGCGCGGCGCAGGGGAATGCTGTAGTCGGCATTGAAGGGCACCAGCAGCATGCCCAGCATGCGGGCCCGTTGCGACTGGCCCAGGCGGTGTTTGTGAAACGCCTCCACGGGGGGGATGGGTTCGTCAGATTGCTTGCGTTTGCGCTTGGGGGTCTGGTCAGCACGGCGGCCCAGCGCCTGCAGTAATTGGCGGGCGTTGTGAAAGTCACCCCGCCACAGCAGCGCCGTGCCCTCGCAGGCCTGCCGGTAGGCGGTGTCTGCATTGGTGGTGTCATCAGCCAACACCACCCGTTTGGGCGGTGGTGCACCGCGCTCTGAGCGCCAGCGCGCTGAGTGGGTCTCGCCCCCCTCGGTCCAGTGGATCAAGGGATAGGCGGCTTGGAGGGTGTCGGTGCTGGCCGGAGAAGACGAGTTGGGCATGGCAGAAAATTAAACGCAAATATGAAACACCGAGTGTTTTAACAGATGGGGCCCTCTCAAAGGTGCATCCGTGTTTACCCTGATGCAAACCTCTGCATTTGGACAGCCTTTTGACAGGCAGGCTGGGCATGATCACCTGGTCAATTAAACCTACAGGAGACTCTCATGCGTCGCGACACCTTCCTCAAATCCATGGCCGCCCTGGTGGCTGCTGGTAGCCTGCCTTTGTCTGCCCTGGCCGCAGCCAATATCAAGATGATGATTCCCGCCAACCCGGGTGGCGGCTGGGACGGCACGGGTCGTGCTCTGGGCACGGCCTTGCGTGAAGCTGGTGCGGCCACCGTGACCTATGAAAACAAGGGCGGCGCTGCTGGCGCGATCGGTCTGGCGCAGTTCTATAACTCCAACAAAGGCGACCCGAATGCCTTGATGGTGATGGGCGCGGTCATGTTGGGCGGCATCATCACCGGCAAACCACCGGTGTCGATTGACCAACTCACCCCCATTGCCCGCCTGACCACGGAATACAACGTGTTTGTGTTGCCCGCCAACTCACCCTTCAAGACCATGGCCGATGTCGTGGCCCAACTCAAGAAAGACCCCGGCAGCGTCAAGTGGGGAGGCGGTTCGCGCGGCTCCACAGAGCACATTGCTGCAGCCCAAATTGCCCAGGCCGTGGGTGTGCCCGCTGCCAAGATCAACTACGTGCCTTTCCGGGGCGGCGGTGAGGCGACAGCGGCTATTCTGGGCGGCAACGTCACTGTGGGCGGCAGCGGCTACAGCGAGTTCCAGCAGTACATCGAGAGCGGCAAGATGAAGGCGATTGCAGTCACCTCCGGTCAGCGCCTCAAGGGCATTGATGTGCCCACGCTCAAGGAGCAGGGTATTGACGTGGAGATCGGCAACTGGCGTGGTGTGTTTGGCGCCGCCGGCATCACACCGGCGCAACGCGATGCGATGACCAAACTGGTGGTGGATGCCACCAAGACCAAGGCCTGGGCTGCAGCCCTGGAGAAAAACGGCTGGAGTCCGGCCCTGTTGTCGGGCAAGGCGTTTGACGAGTTTGTGGACCGCGACTTCGCGGCTCTGCGCGCCACCATGGTGCGCGCCGGCATGGTCTGATGAGTTGGGGTCACCCCGGTTGGCGTGGCCCCCCAACAGCCCTGCAGCGGCTAAAAACTGCCGAGAAACAGATAAATATGCCTCTGGTCGGCTTATCTACTGCTTGATTAGCTATTAATTAAATAGCGTATTTCCCAGTTCAGCCCACGCGCGGGCTGGGCTACTTCCTCTTGTTATCTGGAGTTCCGCATGGGCCATTCCACTGCACCTGATTCAGACCCGTCTGAAGACATGGCTTATCGCCGCCTGGGCCAAACCCTCATGGGAGCGGGCGCCTTGTTTGTAGCCGCTGTGCTGGTTTATGGCGCCATAGGTATTTCGTCCGACGCCGGATATGCCGGTGTGGGCCCCAATTTTTTGCCCTGGGTGATTGCTGCCGCGATGACGGTGTGCGGTGTGTGGCTGCTGTGGGAGGCGCGCACCGGTGGCTTTCGCCACATGGAGCCACCCACGGGCGCTCCGCGGGGTGACTTTGTTGCGCTGGCCTGGGTGTCTGCCGGTATTCTGGCCAATGCGGCCCTGATCACCACCATTGGCTTCGTGTTGAGCTGCGCCCTGTGCTACACGCTGGCTGTGCGCGGCTTGCGCGCCAGTGAAGGCAAGCCCGCCGGTGACGTGAGCCGCACCGTGCGTGACGCCGTTGCCGGCATGTTGATTGCCGCGCCAGTTTTCTGGTTGTTTACCAAGTTACTGGCCGTCAACCTCCCCGGCGTGACCGGCACCGGCTGGCTTTAAACCCTCCAATACTGCTGGAAACCTAGTTATGGACATCCTGAATCAACTCATGGCCGGCTTTGCCACCGCAGGCACACCTATCAATTTGCTCTGGGCCTTGGCGGGTTGCGCCTTGGGCACCGGCATTGGCGTGTTGCCCGGCCTGGGCCCGGCCGTGACCATTGCGATGCTGCTGCCCATCACCGGCCAGGTGGAAGCCACCGCGTCGATGATCTTTTTTGCCGGTATTTACTACGGCGCCATGTACGGCGGCTCTACCACCTCCATTCTGCTCAACACGCCGGGCGAGACCGGCACCATGGTGACCGCGCTGGAGGGCTTCAAGATGGCCAAAAATGGCCGGGCCGGGGCCGCGCTGGCCACCTCTGCCATTGGCTCTTTTGTGGCGGGTACGTTTGCTACGGTGCTCGTGACGATGTTTGCGCCGATCCTGGCCGAATATGCTGTGCGCCTGGGCCCGCCCGAGTACTTTTGCCTGATGTTGCTGGCCTTCACGACGGTGAGTGCTGTTCTGGGTCAAAGCTCCTTGCGTGGTTTGACGGCCCTGTTTTTTGGTCTGGCGCTCGGCTTGATCGGTATCGACCAGATCACAGGGCAGGTGCGCTACACCGGTGGCGTGCTGGAATTCATGGACGGCATTGAGGTAGTGCTGATTGCCGTTGGCCTGTTTGCCATTGCCGAGGTGCTGTACAACGCCATGTACGAGGGCCGCACGCCGGTCAACCTGAACAAGCTCAACAAGGTGCACATGACCGGCACCGAGTGGCGCCGCTCCTGGCCCGCCTGGTTGCGCGGCACCGCCATTGGTTTCCCGTTTGGCACCATACCGGCAGGTGGCTCGGAGATTCCGACCTTCTTGAGCTACGCCATGGAGCGCAAGCTGGCTGCCCCGGAGCACAAAAAAGAATTTGGTACCACCGGCGCCATTGAAGGCGTGGCCGGCCCCGAAGCAGCCAACAATGCGGCTGTGACCGCCACCCTGGTGCCGCTGCTGACGCTAGGCATTCCCACCTCGGTGACCGCTGCTATTTTGTTGTCCGCCTTGCAAAACTACGGCATCCAGGCCGGGCCTCAGCTGTTCCAGACTTCGCCTGATCTGGTTTGGGCGCTGATTGCCTCACTGTACATTGGCAACGTCATGCTGCTGGTGCTGAATTTGCCGATGGTGGGCCTGTGGGTCAAGCTGCTGAAGATCCCCCGTCCCCAGCTGTATGCCGGCATTCTGATTTTTGCGACGGTAGGCGTTTACGGCATGCGCCAAAGCTCGTTTGATTTGTTCCTGATGTACGGCCTGGGGCTGGTGGGCGTCGTGATGCGCCGCTACGACTTCCCGACGGCACCGGTGATCGTGGGCCTGATTTTGGGACCCCTGGCTGAAGCTCAGATGCGCAATGCCTTGTCAATCGGGCAGGGCAGCTGGAGCGTGTTCATCGAGCGCCCCATGTCGGCCACGCTGCTGGCTGTGGTGGTGCTGGTGCTGATCACCCCTCGTCTGTTGGCCTGGCACCGCCGAAGCTAAAGCAGTCTTTTCACCGGCGAAGCGTGCGCAGCTTGTCCCGCGCCGCTTCAAATTCAAAGTGAAGGATGTTGTGCGCCAGCTCGATGCTGGCGGCCCCCCAGGCAGCGTTCAATGGCTCGGCGTTGGCCTGATACAAGGTGATGGCCGCTGTATCGCTGGTGGTCAGTAGTGCCTCCAGTTCATGCAGCACTCGCTGCAGGCCCTCAGGGTTCGAGAGCGTCGGCGCCTGGGTTGGCCCAAGTGCTGGCGGGCTGGGCAAGGCAGCCGCGATGGCCATCATGGCCCGCTTGAGGTCATTCATGTCGGCTTGGGCCGGGCCAAGCCCGCCCTCCCTGCGTTGGGTCTTTAAGGCCGCATCCAGCCGGGTGGCGATGTCCTGGACCTGCGATGCACCCAAGGTGCCGGCTGTTCCTTTGAGTGTGTGCATGAGCCGTTGGGCGTTGATCAGGTCACCTTCGGCCAGTTGTTGCGCCAGTTGATGCACGTCGTCGGTATGCTGCTCAACAAAATCACCCATCAGCGTCAGGTATTTGACGACGTTGCCACGCAACGCTGACTGGCCTTGCTGCACATCCAGGCCCGGCACACTAGCCAACGCATCAAGGGCAGATTGGCTTGCTTTGTCCGGCGGGGCATTGACTGGCAGGGTTTTCGACAGGTCCTCGGGGTGGAGATCAGCCAAGTTCGCGAGTGCGCGGTTTGATGCACGTGGCAGCCATTTCAGCAGCTTCTCATACAGCAGCCTGGGTTCCACCGGCTTGGCAACAAAGTCGTTCATGCCCGCGTCCCTGCAGGCCCGGCGGTCTTCCTCAAACACATCGGCGGTCATGGCCAAAATGGGCGTGCTTTCGCGCCCAGGCAAGAACCGGATCGCGCGCGTGGCCTCCAGACCATCCATGTAAGGCATCTGGATGTCCATCAGAATCAGGTCGTAAGCGTGGGCCTGCGCCTTTTGCAGGGCTTCTCTCCCATTCACGGCAGTCTCTGCGATCAGTCCGACACCGTGCAGAAGCTCCAGAGCAACCTCGCGATTGATGGCGTTGTCATCGGCCAGCAAGAGCCTTGCGCCTTGGTGGTGCAGTCGCAGGAGCGATTCGGCGTTGAGCACATCCGGTTGAGCACGGGTTGGCATGGTGCCTTGGACCCGCTCCAGGCGCGCGGTAAACCAGAACAGGCTGCCCTTGCCCGGGGTGCTTTGGGTGCCCACTTCCCCGCCCATCAAATGGGCCAGGCGTTTCGTGATGGATAGCCCCAGGCCTGTCCCGCCATAGCGCCTGGTGGTGGACGTGTCCACCTGCTCAAAGGCTTGAAACAAGCGGTCCATTTTTTCGGGTGCGATGCCGATCCCGGTGTCCTGAACCTCGAAGCAAACCAAAATCTCCTGACCGTTGTCCTCCTTCACCACCGCTCGCAGCGTGATCGTGCCATTCTCGGTGAACTTCACGGCATTGGCGGCGTAATTGAGCAGCGCTTGGCGCAGCCGCGTCGGGTCTCCACGCAACCACAAGGGTACGTTGGCGCCATCGATCTCCACTCGCAGCCCCTTGTCCAAGGCGGGTTCGCTGATGATGGAAGCCACGTTGTCAAGAATGGCGCAGAGCTCAAAGTCGTTGTTTTCCAATTGCAACCGGTCGGCTTCGATCTTGGACAGGTCAAGAATGTCATTGATGATCGATAACAGGTGGCGTCCTGCGCTGTCGATCTTGTCCAGGCGTATCGCTTGTTCGGGGGTTGCTCCCCCGCGGCGCAGCAGGTGGTTCAGGCCAATGATGGCGTTCATGGGTGTGCGTATCTCGTGGCTCATGTTGGCCAGGAAGGCGCTTTTGGCCAAATTGGCCGAGTCAGCTTGTTGGCGGGCCAGCGTTAACTCGGCAGTGCGACTCACCACCAGTTCTTCCAGGTGGTGGCGGTAGTGGTCCAGTTCACTGCCCAGGCGTTTTTTCTCGGTGATGTCCTCCTTGACCGCTACATAGTGGCTGATCGTGCCGTTGGGCTGGCGCAGCGGGCTGATGATCGCGAACTCAACGTATTCAGTGCCATCCTTGCGCCTGTTGATGAATTCACCTTTCCACGGCAGCCCCTGGGTCAGGGTCTGCCACAGCGAGTCGTAGGTGGCTTGGGGGGTCTTGCCGGCGTGCAGGATGCTCGGGTTTTGGCCCAGGACTTCTTCCCGGCTGTAGCCGGTGGCGAGGGTGAAGGCTTCGTTCACGTACTCAATGTGCCCTGCCAGATTGGTGATGACGATGCTCTCCGTGCTTTGGTGCAGGGCCAGTGACAGTTTTCGCAACTGGTCCTCATTGGCTTTGCGCTCAGTGATGTTGGTGTGCACCACCACGGCACCCTGGCCACTGGCGCCGAAGGGGGTGACGCTCATGTTGAACCAGCATGGCTGCCCGTTTGGATGGCTGGCGTACTCCAGGGTAAAACTGGGCAGGCGGTGGTCCAGCACGGCCTCAATGCCCTCACGGGCATTGAGTGCGCCTACGCCGGCGGGCGGCGTATCGGGCAGGCACACGGACAGATAAGGGGTGCCCACGTCGGTATGAGGCGGTGCAAGGCCGGGCCCTTGGTTGTTGTCGCGCACGAACCGTCGCCAGGGTTCGTTGACCGCCGTAATGACGCCGACGCTGTTCAATACGGCTATTTCGGAGCTGACTGAATCCAGAATCGCCACGTTGAAGGCTTCGCTGTGGCGCAAGGCTTCTTCCGCGGCTTCCCGCGCGGCCTCCCGCTCAAAACTGTCGAGTGCGAAGCTGATGTTTTTGGCCATGTTCAGCAGCAACTCGCGGATATCCGCATCGAACCCGCCGACCTGGTCTGTGAAGAGGCTCAGGGCGCCAATGGCCACGCCACCACGGTGCAGGGGCAGGGCTGCGGACGCGGCCCAGCCCGCGCGGGCACCTCGCTCATGCCAGATGGCCGTGCGCGGATCGTTCAAAAAGTCCTGGCACCAGAACGGCTGGTCGTTGCGAATCGCGGTGGCTGTGGGGCGTTGGCAGCGCGGGTCACCCGGATCGACGGTGATTCTCACATCGGCGAGGTAATTCGTGTCATCGCCAAAGGAGGCCAGGGGATTGAGCAACTGGGAAGCCTCATCCACCAAGCCGATCCATGCCATCTTCATACCGCCCAAGGTCACGGCATCACGGCAGATCTGAGGGAATAATTCTGCCTCGCTGGTGCAGCGCATGATGGCCTCGCCGCTGCGGGTCAGAGCGACATAAAACTGGCTGAGTCGCTTTAGCCTGGCTTCGGTTTGTTTGCGCTGGCTAATGTCTCTCAAAAACACCAATGTGCCTTTTATTCCCGCAAATTCAGTGGGCGCACCCGATCCCTCGCCCTCGAACCAGTCACCCTGCAGGGTGCGCATTTTTCCCTCAACCACTGGGCCTGGCTCCTGTGGCGCCGGTGCGGGATCAAACCGCTTGGCCAGGACCACCTGAAGGGCCGGGTCAAAGTAGTCCAGCACGCGTTGGCCCAGCAGGTCAGTGGCCTGCGTTCCCCCCAGCAACTGTACGCAGGCGGGGTTGATATAAGCAAAGCGGCCCTCGGTCTGGACAAAAACGCTATCGGGTGCGCTCTCCAGCAAGGCCAGGTACTGTTGTTCACTGGCACGCAGGGCCTGGTTGGCACGCCGGGTCTGCAGGGCCAGGCTGGATTGCGCCGAGCGCTCGCCCACCGCCGAGGTAAGTACCTGATTGAGCAACCGTTTAATCAGGCCCCATAGCAGCAGTGCGGTCACCAGGACAAACAGCCAGCCTTTGACGGTGCTGGCGAGCACAATCTGCTCCGGGCTAGTGAACAGCCACGCCACGATCTTGTCGGACAGCACAATCCACAGCCCTGCATACAGGACGTAAAAAAGCGCCAGCTTCAAGCTGGCCGTGTTCGGGTTGACTTTGGACGGCGTCCCGGACGCCTTTGGTTCGGGTGTGCTCATGGGCGCCTTGGGGGTTGTGGGTCAGGGTGTCAGCGTGCGAGGCCTAACCGCCGTCAGAATAGCGCCTGGCAATCGATATAAAGTCATCCAAACCACCCAGGAACGCATCCACCATATCGGGGTCAAAGTGCTTGCCCCGCCCGCTGGCAATGATCTCGCTGGCTTGCGCGTAGGTTTTCCCCACTTTGTACACACGCACCGAGATGAGCGCGTCAAACACATCTGCCACGGCCATGAGGCGTGCCGAGACTGGGATGGCGTCGCCTGCCAAGCCGTCGGGATAGCCGCTGCCGTCCCATTTTTCATGGTGCCAGTGTGCAATTTCCTTGGCCACGGACAAAAATTCCAGGGGCGTGCTGATGTCTTGTTCCGCCCGATCAATGGCCTCGCTGCCCAGTCGGGCGTGGGTTTTCATGATCTCCCACTCGGGGGGCGTCAGCGGACCAGGTTTGAGCAGAATATGGTCCGGGATGCCCACCTTGCCAATGTCATGCAGCGGCGCTGACCGGCTCAGGGTGTCGATGTAGCGCGGGGTCAAGGTGTCAGCAAAACGGGGATGCTGGCGTAGCGCCAAGGCCAGTTGTTGAACATAGCCCTGGGTCCGCAAAATGTGGTTGCCGGTCTCGGGGTCGCGTATCTCTGCCAGGTGGGCAAGCGCCCGGATGCTCACGCGTTGGGTGAGATCGTTCTCGGTCATGCGCCGAGCCACCTCGGCCTCCAGTGTGGCATTCTGGTTGTGCAGCCAGTCGCGTGCCAGTTTGGCCAGGAGTTGGGTGCGCACCCGCGCCATCACCACCGCAGGCTTGATGGGCTTGGGGATGTAGTCTGCAGCGCCCAGCAACAGGCCACGTTCTTCGTCTTCAGGCGCCGCCAGAGCCGTTAAAAAAACCACCGGAATGTCGCGCGTGACGGCATGCTGCTTTAACTGGGCCATCACGGCGTAGCCATCCATGTTGGGCATCATTACGTCGAGCAGAATCAGGTCGGGCCGGGGCTCGGCGCCAGCAATGCGCAGACAGGCAGGACCCGAAGTCGCTGCCAGTACCCGATACTGCGGGCGCAGCAGTTCACTCAAAACCACCAGGTTTTCAGGTGCATCGTCAACGATCAGGATCGTTGCTTGGGCTTCAGGGGTCATCTGCTTTTGAGAGGTGTTGAATGTCCGTTGCCGGACAAAGTTTGAGCCACGAGACATCATAAACCGAGATATGTCCGTTGCCCCCCACTTTTTGCCTGGCCGTGCCGCTGCCATGGCCCTTGCTCCAGCAGGCCGCGTTAACATCCCCATATGGAAAAGTCTGACTCTTTGCCCCGTGACGCCCAGAGCATTCTGGAGCTGGCCGGGCGCTCCATGTTCGACCTCTTTGCCAACGCCAGCGAGGGCATGCTGCTGGTTGACCGCCAAGCCCGCGTGGTGTGGGTCAACGACCTCTACAAGCGGTTTTTGCCTGCGCTGGGGTTTGATCGGGTAGAGGATTTTGTGGGCCAGCCGGTGTCCAGCGTGGTGCAAAACACCCAGATGCACCATGTGCTTGAGACCGGCAAACCCATTCTGATCGATTTGCTCACCAACCGGGCCGGCACTTTTGTAGTGAGCCGTATTCCGCTACGTGACAATCTGGGTGACGTGATTGGCGCGTTGGGCATTGTTTTGTTTGACCACGCCGAAACCAGTTTGCAGCCGTTGGTGGGCAAGTTTGCCCTGCTGCAGCGGGATCTGGATGATGTGCGTCGGGAGTTGGCCAGCCAGCGGATCAATGAGCGCAACAGCCAGCGCTTGGGGCTGCGTCAGTCGCGCTACACCTTTGCCAGCTTTGTTGGGGCCAGTCCGGCGGCGGTTGAGGTCAAGCGGCAAGCCCGCCGGGCCGCGCAAACGGCCAGCCCGGTGCTGCTGCTGGGCGAGACGGGTACGGGCAAGGAGCTGCTGGCCCACGCGATTCACGCCTCTTCGGCCCGCGCCAGTGGGCCGTTCATCAGTCTGAATATTGCCGCTGTGCCGGACACCTTGTTGGAGGCCGAGTTTTTTGGGGTGGCGCCCGGTGCCTATACCGGGGCAGATCGCAAAGGGCGCGATGGCAAGTTTTTGCTGGCGCACGGCGGCACGCTGTTTCTGGATGAGATTGGCGACATGCCGCCTGCCCTGCAGGCCAAACTGCTGCGCGCCCTGCAAGAGGGTGAAATTGAGCCGCTGGGCTCCAATAAGCTGCTGCCCTTTGATGCGCGGGTGATTGCCGCCACCTCCCGTGACCTGGGGCGGCTGATGCGTGAAGGCAGTTTTCGGGAAGACCTGTTCTATCGCCTGAATGTGTTGCCCATCCGGGTGCCTCCGCTGCGTGAGCGGCGCGAAGACATTCCGGCGCTGGTGGAAGTGCTGGGGGAAGACATGGCGCTGCGCGGTGGCGCGCAGCCTCCGGAACTCAGCGACGAGGCGCTGGCTTTGCTGTCAGCCCAAGCTTGGCGCGGCAACATTCGGGAGTTGCGCAACGTGCTGGAGCAGGCCACCATGCGCAGCGACTCGCACCGGATTTTGCCGACACATCTGGAGGCGGTGTTGCGTGAAGCCGGCATCACACAGCTGGCCCCGGTGCTGGCTCCTCATCTGCTGGATTTACCCGCCCCGCTGGCCTTGCCGGTGATTCGTCCCCTGGCCGAGCAAGTGGCGGCTTTGGAGCGTGAGGCCATTGCGGCCGCCATGCTTACCGCGCGTGGCAACAAGGTGGCTGCGGCCAAAATGCTGGGTATTTCCAGGGCCAAACTGTATGAGCGCCTGTTTGTGAGTGTCTGATAAAAATACATAATGTATTTTTATCAGACACTTTTAATGTCTTTAATTCAGTCACTTTATTTTATTTTTTAAAATAATTCAATTAAATCAAAGACTTAGTTTTTGGCACGTTTGGTGCTATCTCTTTGTGACAAATTACCACAACAGGAGATAGACATGCATCGTCGTACCTTGATCGCGCTCGCCGCAGCAACTCTGGCAACGCCCTTGGCCTTTGCCCAGGGTCAAGATATCAAAATTGCCCACATTTACAGCAAAACTGGCCCGCTGGAGGCTTATGGCAAGCAAACTGCCGTCGGTTTCCTGATGGGGTTGGACTACGCCACTGGTGGCACCATGACAGTGGCGGGTCGCAAGATCGTCGTGATCGAGAAAGACGACCAAGGCAAACCTGACATCGGCAAGAGCCTCTTGGCCGCCGCATACGGCGACGACAAGGTAGATCTGGCTGTCGGCCCCACTGCATCGCCTGTGGCCCTGGCCATGTTGCCGGTCGCCGAGGAATACAAAAAAATCCTGCTGGTGGAGCCCGCTGTGGCCGACTCCATCACGGGCGACAAATGGAATAAATACATCTTTAGAACCGGGCGCAACTCCAGCCAGGATGCTGCGGCCAACGCTGCCGCTCTGGACAAGCCGGGTAACGTGGTGGCCACGCTGGCCAATGACAACGCCTTTGGCCGCGATGGCGTCAAGGCCAGTCGCGACGCCCTCAAGCACGCCAAGATCGTGCACGAGGAATACCTGCCCGTGGGCACCACCGACTTCACGGCTGGCCTGCAGCGCATCATTGACAAGCTCAAAGACCAGCCCGGCAACAAATACATTTCGGTGGGCTGGTCTGGCGCTCCAGCACCGTTCAGCAAAATTGCTGATCTCGAACTCAAAAAACGCTACGGCATTGAGCTGGCAACGGGTGGCAACATCTTGCCGGCTATGGTGGCTTACAAGCAGTTTCCCGGCATGGAAGGCGCGCTGTATTACTACTTTGGCATCCCAAAGAACCCGATCAATGACGCCATGGTCAGCCGCCATTACAGCCAGTTCAAGTCGCCACCCGACTTCTTCACCGCTGGCGGCTTCTCGGCGGCGATGGCTATCGTGACAGCTTTGAACAAAAGCAAGGGCGACACCTCTGCCAACACCCTGATCAAGACCATGGAGGGCATGAGTTTTGACACCCCCAAGGGCAAGATGACTTTCCGCAAGGAAGACCATCAGGCGATGCAAAGCATGTACCACTTCAAGATCAAGGCCGACCCCGCGTTTGCCTGGGGCGTGCCTGAACTCGTGCGCGAGATCAAGCCTGAGGACATGAATATTCCGATCCGCAACAAACGCTAACCAATGAGGTGCTCGGCTACTGCGCGGACGCCATGCGTCGTTGGGCGGTGCTCGGAATCCTCACGTACAGAAGTACGTTCCGGTTCCTGCGCTCCGTCCGCCTAGCCTGGCGACCGCTCGCTACGCCGCTCCCCTCATTGGGGGGCCAAACAAAAATGCTAGAAACCAAACAACTCACGGTGCGCTTTGGCGGCCATGTGGCGGTGAATGCTGTCAGCTGCGCTTTCAAACCGGGCACGC
>JAUXQA010000225.1 GCA_030683195.1 Rhodoferax sp.
TCGTGCCCACCACTGGAATATTGATCGACTTGGAGACACTGCCAGCTGTCGCCGTTACGGTAATCGTCCGGTTGGACAGATCAGCCCCTGGTGACAAACTGATCGTCGTAATGGACCCATTGACATCGGTGCTTGGCGAAGGATTGGCGCCTGTCAACGTACCAGAGCTGGCTGTAAACGTGACAATTTGATTGGGTATGCCGGTGTTCACTGCATCCTTAGCCGTGACCACAAAAGTAACTTTTGAGCCGACTGCAGACGTAAGGGAACTGCTGGATGACAGCACCTCAATACCTGCTGGGCCGCCTGCGCCTGCTGAGGTTCCATCAGCGGTAACAACAATAGGCAACGTTTTCCCTGTGGCATCGGCAATCTGTAATGCGGCTGTACCAGCCTTCAAGGCGGTAATAATCACAGTGGCACCACTGATATTTCCAACAACGACGCGTGCATCAGAGCTAACTACCGAATAGGGTTGTGCACCACCGCTTATCGAATAGCTCAGAGAGGTCCCTGTACTCAATGACAGAGCGCTTGGAGCAGATGTAAAGAATGCGCCCGGATTACTTGAGCCCACTGTCAACGCAATATTCAAGCTCGTACCCGCTGCATCACGAATCGTGATGGTCGTTGCACCCAAAGCAATTGCGTTGATGACGATACTGCTGCCACTGACAGAAGCTGTAGCGATGCGTCGATCACTGGACTCAACAGAATACCCTGCAACACCACCACCCACAGAGTAAGTAGTCTGTGAATCTTTCACAACAATCAAGCTGCCTGGTGCCGAAGTAAACAAGCCAAGCGGGCTATCGCCGCCAACGGTCACATTCAGAGTGAGCAACTGGCTATTGACTGTATCGCGAATCAAAACGTTCGCTGACCCAACAGCCACACCACGGATGTTCAAGGACGCACCTGTCAAAGTGGCCACAACGATCCGCGTGTCGACAGACTCGACGGAGTAACCAGGAACTCCGCCGCTGACTGTGAAATTCCTTTGGCTGTCTTTGGCAATGGTGAAACTAGACGGGGCAGTCGTGTAAAGCGCTATCAAACTGCCCACGACAACAGGGATGTCTTTGGTTTTTCCGCTCGCATCTCGCACTGTGATGGTTGCATTGCCAACAGCGATAGCATTAATGAAAATAGTTGTACCACTCAAACTCGCCGACGCGATGCGTGCATCGGTAGTGCTTACTGAATAACCAGGTACACCCCCACCCACCGTGAAGCTTGCATTGGTAGACGGTGACAAATTGACCGTTGACGGCGCGTTACTAAATAGCTCCGAAAGATTACCAACAGTCACAGCAACTGCAGTCGTAACACCTGCTGAATCCGTGACCACTACATTTGAACTGCCCGTGGCAATCCCTGTGATTTTCAAGTTGGTATCGCTCACACTGGCGACAGAGACCTGCACGTTACTGCTTGAAACTTGGTATGGTGCTTTGCCGCCTGAAATGCGGTAATCCTGAACTGCGCCGACAGCCACAGTGAGTGCCGCAGGTGCAGTCGTAATAAGCGGCGCAACAACCACAGCGCTACCAGAACTTGTGCCTGCGCTACCACCGCCACCCCCACACGCCGCGATGGCCATTATGAACACAAGGCTCAGAACGTATTTAACAAAACTCATACTCATCTTTCTATGATTCATTTCTAGCAGCCAATTTCAGCAGTAAAGGGTAGGCAGGACATGAAGCCGTTGCAGTTTTAACGATCAACGGTTTACTCAAAAAAAATCAACGCGCGCCCGAATTATCTGTAATTATCCGTGGCGTCACGAACACCAGCAGTTCCTTCTTGACTTGGGTCCTTGATCTGTTCTTGAAAAAATTACCCACGCCAGGCAAGTCGCCCAACACGGGGACCTTGTTCTCGTCGTTCAACTCCGTCAACTCGAAAATACCACCGATTACCACCGTACCGCCGTTATCCACGAGAACTTGGGTGATGACATTTTTGCGATTGATCGCAGGACCAGCCGTCGTGTCGGCACCGCGGGAATCTTTGCTTACATCCAAGTCCATGATGATGGTGCCTTCAGGCGTGATCTGGGGTGTTACTTCGAGCTTGAGCGCTGCATCCTTGAACAGCGGGGTACAGGTTGTGCCACCCCCGGCACCCGCGATGCAGGATGAGTATGGAATTTGCTCCCCCTGGGTAATAGACGCTTTTTTGCCATCCGCAGTGATAACTCTTGGGCTCGAAACCACACGACCTTTGCTATCGGCTTCAAGTGCTGATATTTCCAGGTTCAGAAATCGATTCGCTACTGCATTGAAGATCGACACGGCGAAGGCAGGCGCAGTTGCCAAGCCAGAACCCAAGACGCTTGCAGGCAAGTTCACGAAGTTGCCGCTGGTGTTCACAAGCCCACCTGCACCGCTGCTAGCGACTGCGTCACTGTAACTTGTTCCAAACGCGACGCGATTATTTCCCGCGAGTTGGTAGCCCCCGTCGCCCCCTCGGTTAGCGCGCACATCGCTTGCTCCCAGCTTCACCCCCAACGACTTGCCGAAGGTATCGTTGGCTTCCACAATCCGCACTTCAATCATCACCTGACGAACGGCAACGTCAAGTTGCGAGATCAACTTCTGCACTTGCTCCAGCCTGGATGGCACATCGGTAACAAAAAGCTGGTTGGTTCGAGCGTCTGCCGTCGCACTGCCACGCTGGCTCAGGGTGCGCCCGGCGCTTTTTTCGCCACCACCAGCGCCCGTCAACTGCTTGGCAACTTCATCCGCCTTGGCGTAGTTCATCTGGAACGACTGGGTTCGTACAGGCTCCAAATTCAGCACGGACACCTTTGATTCCAACTCCAGCTTTTCCTTGGCAAGAATCTCGTCCTTCGGTGCAATCCAGATCACGTTGTCCGTCTTGCGCATGCCCAATCCTTTGGCCTGCAAAATAATGTCAAGCGCCTGATCCCAAGGAACGTCTTGCAGTCGCAACGTGACTCCGCCTGTGACCGAATCAGATGTGATGATGTTGAAGTTGGTGAAGTCAGCGATCACCTGCAGGAGGGAGCGGACCTCAATATTCTGAAAATTCAACGACAGCTTTTGCCCGGTGTAACCGGGGCCTTGGGTCAGCTTGGTGGGGTCGACTTTGACGGGTTTGACCTCAATGACAAACTGCTCGTCGGTCTGGTAGGCACTGTGAACCCACTGACCTTTGGGCTCGATCACCATGCGCACACGGTCACCAGTCTGAAAGGTCGTGACCGTCTGCACCGGTGTACCGAAGTCGGTGACATCCAGCCGACGTCGCAGTCCTTCAGGCAAGGTGGATTTCATGAACTCCACCACCAGGGACTGCCCTTGCTGTCGTATGTCGACCCCAACCTGGTTATTGGTCAAAGCCACCACGATCCGGCCAGAACCTTCCTCCCCCCGCCGAAAATCAAGATCCTTGAGCGGCGACATGTCACGACTCAGGTTTTCTGCAAAAACCGGTGCTACTGAGGCGGTTGGTGAACCAGAAACCACTGCATCCAACACGACCAGCAATGACTTGCCCTGCAACTGAGTCCGGTAAGGTGTGGCCTGCTTGAGGTTCAAAACAACGCGCGTGCGGTCCCCGGCTTGCACCACGTTGACCGATCTGAGATTGCCCCGATTGATGTCAATGGTGGAGCGGCCCATGGCATTCTTGACCCCTGGAAAATCAAGTGCTACACGGGCGGGCGATTGGATGGAAAAGCCGGCGGGCACAGCGGCCAGTGGCTCGCTCAGGTCAATTCTGACGACTTCAACACCACTCTGAATAGAGCCTGAAACAGCTTCAATACCTATCTGAGCTTGGGCTGCCAGTGCTGTTAAAAACAAGCTGGCTGCCAGCAAGACCCTCGACCCCAATTGTTTCGTCATTGCAAAATTGTGCTTGTTCATTTTGACCTCTCTTGCAACTGCAAAGTAGCAGTGCGTTCAATCCATTCGCCAGCGGAGTCCTGCACGATTTCCCGCAGAGTGACTTCTGTCTCGCTTATTTTGGTGACCCGGCCATAGTTTTGCCCTAGGTAATTGCCGGTGCGAACCTGGTACAACAAACTGTCAATTTTGACCAGGGCCACAGGCTGGTTCGCTTTGACCATGTTGCCCACCATCGACATGGCATCCAGGGGGAATGACTCCAGCGCCTCCTTGCGGCGTGCCAACTCGGGGTCAATCAAAGCGCTGTTGGCGGTCGATTGTGCAGAGTCTTTTTTAAGGGCCAGCGTCAGTTTTTGGTTGCTGAACGGATCAACGGCAGTGACTTGGGCATAGCTCTCAGGCTTGAATTGCTTGGGCTCGGAAATTGGCGCAATACGCGGCCGAGTCTGGTTTTTTTGATCCGCCATCCACTGCCGCAACTCGTCCTCTGTTGACGCACTGCACCCAGCCAACAGCAGGACCCCACTGATGAGAAGCATTGCTCGCAAGGTCATCATTTCTTAGCCCCTTTGGGGTCAGCAGCCTTGCGCTGGGCAGCGACCTCATCTGCGTCGAGGTAGCGAAAAGTCTTTGCGGTCGCGTCCATGGCAAGCGAGCCGTCTTTACCAGGAACAATGGCCAAGTTGTTGAGGGTCACGATGCGGGAGAGGTTTGCAATGTCTGATGCAAAAGCCCCCAAATCGTGGTAGCGCCCGGTGACCCGGACAGCAATAGGCAACTCGGCATAGTAATCCCTGACAACCACCTGGCCGGGACGAAACAGATCAAACTGAAGACTGCGCCCCAAGCCGGCTTGGTTGATATCGGAAAGCAAGGCGTCCATTTCGGCCTTGCTGGGCAACTGTTTCTCAAGCTGGGTGACGTATTGTTGAACTTGTTCCCGCTGCTTTTTGAGGGCGTCAAGATTCACCGCTTTGCCCAGCTTGGTTTTATATTCTTCCCGAAGCGTTACCTCTTTGGCTCTCTCAGCCTCCAACTCGGCCTCTGAGGTATTGAGCCACAAAAACCACAACACAACCACCACCAACACGGCAGCCACCGTAAAAAGGAGATAACGTGGGGATGCGGGCCAGCTGGACGGATCTTTGGAGTCCAAGTTGCGAAACTGGCCAAACAATTGGTCCTGCAGGTCAGAAAAATCGACATTGAAAGCTAATTTGCTCGCCATGGTGCCGCGCCCTTATTTCTGTACAGAGGTTGTCGGGGCAACATTGCCAGGAGCTGCGACTTTGACCGCCTCGCTTGCGCGAACCAGAGCCACGCGGATCGTGAAATTGGCCACGCGCCGTTGCTCGCGCGGCGTCAGTGCGATGGTTCCAGCCACAATCTCGACCAATTCGGGCTTGGAAAACCAGGGCGTATTGTTTCCCAAATTGCGAAGTAGCTCAGAAACGCGCTCGTTCGACTGCGCAACGCCCTGCAAGGTCACACTTTGATTCTCCTGCCGCATATTGACGATAAAAACGCCATCAGGAAGTTGCTGGACCAGTTGCGTAAGCAGGTGAACGGGCAAATTCCGGTCCGCCTGCAAATCCTCAACAGCTTGTTGGCGCGCTTTCAATGCAGCAATTTGCGCCTCAAGGCCCGCAATGTCCTTGATCTGGACGTCAAACTTGGTGATTTCGGACTGCAGAACCTGGTTTTTTTCTTGCTGGCCCGTAATTTGTGCCTGGTACCAGAGAAAAACAAGGCCAGCCAGCAGGCCACCCACAAGGAACGCCAGACCGAGGCTGACATTGAACAACTCAATGCGCCTTTTGCGAGCTGCCTCTCTGTGCGGGAGCAGGTTGATGAGGATCACTGCATGAACCTCCGCAAGGCCAGTCCGCACGAAGTGAGGTAAGAGGGCGCCTCTCGGGCCATTTTCTTCAAGCGAATGCTGCCGCCCATTTCCATCCCTTCAAAAGGGTTCACCACGCTGCAGGCAAAAGTGGTGTGCTGAGTCACTGCGGCTGTCAGACCCGGCAAGGCGGCAGAGCCGCCTGCCAACATCACATAGTCAACCCGGTTGTGGGGCGTGCTGGTAAAGAAAAACTGCAAGGCACGACCAACCTCCTGCACCATGCTGTCCAAAAAAGGGCGCAATACAGTGGACTCGTAGTCATCAGGCAATTCACCGCTGCGCTTCTTGCTTTCGGCCTCTTCCAGTGAAAACCCGTACTGACGTACGATCAACTGTGTCAACTGGGCACCCCCGAAGGCTTGGTCACGATCGTACAAAATCTCGTCGTTGCGGATCACCTGCATGCTGGTGGTCAGAGCGCCGACTTCAAACAGGGCAACAATGCTGTCTTGGCCTTGGTTGGGCAAGCTTTCGATCAGGCGACCTGTCGCCAGACGTGACGCGTAGGATTCCACATCGACAATCACCGGCTTCAAACCGGCTGCTTCAGCCAAGCCTTGAATATCCTGGACCTTCTCGCGACGTGATGCGGCGATCAAAACTTCAATATCACCCGTTGAGTTGCTGCTGGGCCCAACGATGCAGAAATCCAGGCTAACTTCATCCAGCGGAAACGGAATGTACTGGTTAGCTTCGGCCTCCACCTGCATCTCAAGTTCCTGGTCCGACAGGCCACCGGGCAAAATGATTTTCTTTGTAATAACCGCTGAGGGCGGCAATGCCATCGCGACGTTTTTTGTCTTGGTACCGCTTTTTTTGATCAGCCGTCTAACCGCATCTGCGACTTCATCGAACTTCTCAATGTTGCCGTCAGTGATCCACCCGCGCTCCAGCGGCACGATGGCGCAATGCTCAAGCACTAGATTCCCGGACTTGTCCTGGCTCAACTCAACCATCTTGACGCTGGAGGAGCTGATATCCAGACCCATCATGGGCGGTGGTTGACGACTAAACAAGGACCCCAATGAGATCAAAACTATCCCCTGAAACGGCCAACTTGATGTTGACGAAACTTAACAATCCACACGAATGCTAGCAGCAAGGCCTTTGTCCCACCAAGATTTTTCGGCTTTCCCGGGAAAACCAGCGTTGCCAAAAGTTGACGCTTTGTGACCATACGTTACATGCCGGAGCCTACCAGACCCCGGCCAGTGAATCTGCCCCGGCAATTGGGGGATACTACCGCGCCCGAGCCGGGAAAAGCTCCTTTTTTACTTTGGCGATGTGTTGCCAGGAAAAACCTATGCCCTCCAAAACACCGCAATCTGAATCCCATAAGCCTGACAGCCCCAAACCGCAACGCACTGCGTTGGGATGGATCGTGCGCATTATTCTCTGGGCGTGCGGACTGGCTGCAGCCGGCGCACTGGCCATTGTCATCACGGTCGCCATCGCGATGGCGGTGGCATTCCCCAACCTGCCAGACATTTCTGACCTGTCGGACTACCGACCCAAATTGCCCTTGCGGGTTTTTTCATCAGAGAACATCCTGATTGGTGAATTTGGTGAGGAGCGTCGGCATTTGACACCCATCAAAGACATCCCGAAGGTGATGACTCAGGCCGTGCTGGCGATTGAAGACGCAAGGTTTTATGAACACGGTGGCGTGGACTACAAAGGTGTCTTGCGTGCCGCCCTGGCCAACCTGGGGCGCCTGAAGAGCCAAGGTGCGTCGACCATCACCATGCAGGTCGCCCGCAACGTGTACCTGTCGTCCGAGAAAACCTACACCCGAAAAATTTACGAAATACTGCTGACGTTCAAGCTGGAGCATATGTTGACCAAGGACCAGATCCTTGAGATCTACATGAACCAGATTTTTCTGGGTAACCGGGCCTACGGGTTTGCTGCCGCCTCAGAGGCCTACTTCGACAAACCCCTGGCTGGCATCACCATTGCCGAAGCGGCCATGTTGGCAGGCTTACCCAAGGCGCCGTCGGCCTACAACCCGATCGCCAATCCCAAACGCGCCCGGGTACGCCAGCTTCACATCATTGACCGTATGCTGGAAAACGGGTTTATCACCGCAGCGCAAGCAGAAGCTGCCAAAAATGAAGAACTCAAGATCAAATCCGGCAACGACAACACCAAGGTGCATGCCGAGTTTGTAGCTGAAACCGTTCGCCAATTGATGTTTGCGCAGTACGGCGATGCCACCTACACCCGGGGCCTGAACGTGTACACCACACTCAAGGCTGCCGACCAGGATGCAGCCTACAAGGCCTTGCGAAAAGGCATCATGGACTTCGAGCGGCGGCAGATTTACCGGGGTCCGGAAAAATTCATTACGCTGCCAGCCAACCCGCAAGAGCTGGACGAGGCCATTGACGATGCACTGGACGACCATCCAGACAATGGCGACGTGATGTCTGCCGTGGTGCTGGACGCCAACCCCAAACGGATTCAGGCCGTACGCCGCGCAGGGGAGCCTTTTGAGATCGTCGGAGAAGGACTCAAGCCAGCGCAGTCGGGTTTGTCTGACAAGGCGCCACCCAACATCAAGATCAGGCGCGGCGCAATCATTCGGGTGTCCAAAACGCCTAAAAACACCTGGGAAATCACCCAGTTGCCCGAGGTGGAAGGCGCTTTTGTGGCGTTGGACCCAAGGGATGGTTCGATCAAGGCTTTGGTGGGGGGGTTTGACTTCCAGAAAAACAAATTCAACCACGTCACGCAGGCTTGGCGTCAACCAGGCTCCAGCTTCAAGCCCTTTATTTACTCTGCGGCGCTGGAAAAGGGCTTCACCCCTGCCACGATCATCAACGACGCGCCCCTGTTTTTTGACGCGGGTGTGACCGGGGGCCAACCGTGGGAACCCAAAAATTACGATGGCAAATTTGAAGGCCCCATGAGCATGCGCCGCGGTTTGGCCAAATCGAAAAACATGATCTCAATCCGGATTTTGCAGGCTGTTGGCCCCCAGACCGCGCAAAACTGGGTCACACGCTTTGGATTTGATGCAGAAAAACACCCGGCTTACCTCACCATGGCGCTGGGTGCGGGTGCAGTAACGCCCTTGCAAATGGTGTCTGCTTACTCGGTGTTTGCGAATGGGGGCTACCGCATCAACCCGTGGTTGATCAACCGGGTCACGGAGCAGCAAGGTAAAGTCCTGGTCCAGACAGAGTTGCCCGTTCTGAGCGAGGCCACGCGCGCCATTGACGCGCGCAATGCCTTCATCATGGACAGTTTGTTGCAGGAGGTGACCCGATCAGGTACCGCTGCTTCTGCGCAAGCCCGACTCAAACGCCCGGACCTGTACGGCAAAACGGGCACTACCAATGATTCCATGGATGCCTGGTTTGCCGGTTTTCAGCCCACCTTGGCAGCGGTTACCTGGATCGGCTATGACACCCCGCGCAAATTGGGTGACCGCGAAACCGGTGGCGGCTTGAGCCTGCCGGTGTGGATCAACTTCATGGAACATGCACTGAAAGGGGTCCCGGTGAATGAACCCACCGTGCCGGAAGGGGTGGTCAACTCAGGTGGCGAGTGGTTCTATACCGAATACGCCAACAACGCGGGTGTCACCAGCGTGGGCACCAATGATCCATCTGGCGCGCCCGAAGAAAGGCAAGTCATTCCATTGCCACCTTCTGAAGAACGAAGCAGGATATTGGACTTATTCAGAAATTAGGGCGACGACGATCTCAAACGAGCCGGGGTCTCAAGAGCCCGACTCAGACCGAAAAAACCAGTGACACGCCGCCCTGTTCGCTGGCAAAGCGCGTCAAGTTAGCGAAGAATTCGCCCTGTCCTTTGGTATCCATCCATTGGCCGTTGTCAAACTTGTAGTGATAACCGCCGGACTTGGCCGCCAGCCAGATCTCGTGCAGAGGCTTCTGGAGATTGATGACGATCTGGCTGCGGTTGGCAAACACCAGTGTCACCATACTGCCGACACGCTGGTTGTCAATGTCCGCCAATGACTCGTCGTTGATGCGGTCGCAACTGGATTCCACCGCCTTGAGCAGGATTTCGGCATGGTCCATAAATTCGGGGTCGGTCATTACAATTTCACCATGTTTCAAATCCATCGAATTCTAGTCAGTACCCTTGTCCTTGGCGCTGTTGTGGTGGGTCTAGGGGGCTGCGGCCAGCAAGGCCCCTTGTATTTGCCGACAGAACCGGCAGCGGCTAACCGGGCGACCCTGCCCGAAACCCTGATGCGCTCAGGGAT
The DNA here is from genome assembly GCA_030683195.1 of Rhodoferax sp. Classification (GTDB taxonomy): domain Bacteria; phylum Pseudomonadota; class Gammaproteobacteria; order Burkholderiales; family Burkholderiaceae_C; genus Rhodoferax. The sequence continues at coordinate 10,025 of JAUXQA010000225.1, forward strand.
GCAGCGCCCTGCACCGCCAGCTCAAGCTGCGCCGGCTGAAAATAAATAATTTGATAGCTACCAACGCTTATGAAGCGCCGGCTAGAGCCTTATTTTTTATAAATATCACCCCGCGCCAGCCCAAAAGCACGCCAAGCACAGCTGCATACACAAAGACCTCGGCAAAGTCGTTCTTGCCGGCACGCATCCAGAAGAAATGGAGCAACGCGAGGCCTGCGATGACATAAATGAGCTTGTGCAACAGTTGCCAGCGCCGGGCCCCCATCGCCTTGATGGCGCGGTTGAACGATGTCAAAGCCAACGGCGTGAGCAGCAGGAAGGCCAAGAAACCCACCAGAATAAATGGGCGTTTGATGATGTCGCGGATGATCTCCGGCACGCCAAACCCCATATCAAACCAGCTGTAGCTCAGCAGATGAAGCACAGCATAGAAGTACACAAACAAACCCAGCATCCGCCTAAACCGTGCCAAGGCTGGCGTACCCGTGATCACCCGAAGGGGCGTGACAGCCAGCAACAAACACAGGGCCCGCAAAGTCCAATCACCCGTGGCGCGGATCAGGGCCTCGGCCGGGTTGGCCCCCAGTTCGTTGGCCGCAGCGGCGTAGAAAAGCCACACGAACGGCAGCAGCATCAGACCGAAGACGACTGGCTTGGCCAAGCCGTGAAGCAATGGCGATCGCGCCCGCTTCACACCCGGCTGACCACGAACGGCTGTGCTCAAAAGAACTTTTTGAGGTCCATGCCGGCGTACAACTGTCCGACTTGGGCCTCGTAGCCATTGAACATCAAGGTGGGGCGCTTTTTGGCAAACAGACCGTCTTCACCGATGCGCCGCTCAGTGGCCTGGCTCCAACGCGGATGATCCACATTGGGGTTGACGTTGGAAAAGAAGCCATATTCTTCGGCTGCCGCCTTGCTCCACGCGGTAGCCGGCTGCTTGTCCGTGAAGCGAATCTTGACCAGGCTCTTGCCACTCTTGAAGCCGTATTTCCAGGGCACCACCAAGCGCACCGGCGCGCCGTTCTGGTTGGGGAGCACCTCACCATACATGCCGAATGTAAGCAGGGTGAGTGGGTGCATGGCTTCGTCCAGGCGAAGCCCTTCAACATACGGCCATTCCAGCACCCGCGAACCAACAAAGGGCATGGTCTTGGGATCGGCCTGGGTCACGAACTCGACGTATTTGGCATTGGACAAAGGCTCAACGCGCTTGATCAACTCGCTCATCGAATAGCCCACCCACGGGATCACCATGGACCAGCCCTCGACACAGCGCAGGCGGTAAATCCGCTCTTCCTGGGCGCTGAGCTTGAGCAAGTCTTCCAGGGCGTACTTGGCCGGTTTTTTGACCAGGCCCTCGACCTCCACAGTCCATGGCGTGGTTTTAAGGGTGTGGGCGTTACGGGCCGGGTCTGCCTTGTCGGTGCCAAACTCATAAAAATTGTTGTAGGTGCTGGCGTCCTTGTAGCCGGTGAGCTTGTCCATGACCATCGCCCCCGCCACGGCCGACTTGCCACCCGGCAGCGCCGCCAGTTTGCCCGGGCGGGCGCTGCCTTGGGCGAGCGCCTCCCGGCCAGCCCACGAGGCCATAGCCGCACCAGCCACACCTGTAGCCATGAGTTTCATGAGGTCCCTACGCCCCGCATAAATGTTTTGCGGAGTGATCTCGCTGGACGGCGTGTGGTTAAAGCCGTCGTGATGGGTTTTGATCAGCATGGTG
>JAUXQA010000232.1 GCA_030683195.1 Rhodoferax sp.
GATCATGGTGCCCATGGCGCCGTCCAAAATCATGATGCGTTGGGCCAGAATGCCGGGCAAAGCCTGGGCGCGGGTGTAAGGAGTGGTCTTCATAGGACCCGGATTGTAGAAAACATTGCTTGGCCCAAGCCCGGGGTGCCACCCAAAACCCGGGACAATAGAGGCATGAAACACCTTCTCCCCAAAGAAACTTGGGCTCTTCTTCAGCAGCAAGCTGGCATCCTGTTTTTGGATGTGCGCATGGAAATCGAGGCTCAGTACGTGGGTCGCCCACCCGGCGCGGTCAACATTCCCTGGGTTGATTACCCTGATTTCAAACCCAACGCTGCGCAATTTGTCCAGTCGGTCGAGAAACTGGTTCCCGCCAAGAACGCGCCGGTGGTGCTGATTTGCCGCAGTGGCCAGCGCTCGGTCGACGCGGGTATTGCCCTGGAGAAGGCGGGCTTCACGCACGTGATCAACGTGTTGGAGGGGTTTGAAGGCGAACTCGACGACAACAACCAGCGCGGGACCGAGGGCGGCTGGCGCTTTGATGGCCTGCCCTGGAGCCAATCTTAAGAAAAATAAGGCTCTAGCCGGCGTATTTAAACGGCTGGTAGCTATCAATTAAATAGTAGTCAGTTTGTCCATTCAAGAAATCCTGCAGGAAGTCTTTGGCTACGGTGAGTTCCGTGGGCCTCAGCAAGCCATCATCGAGCACGTGGTGGAGGGCGGTGACGCCCTGGTGCTCATGCCTACCGGTGGCGGCAAGTCACTGTGTTACCAGATCCCGGGTATTGTGCGTGAGCAGCGCGGGCAGGGCATCACCGTGGTGGTGTCGCCGCTGATTGCCCTGATGCACGACCAGGTGGGCGCCTTGCATGAAGCGGGCGTGAGTGCGGCCTTCCTGAATTCAAGCCTGTCGATGGACGAGGCCTCCCAGGTGGAGAAGCGCCTGCTGCGGGGGGACATCACGCTCTTGTATTGCGCCCCTGAGCGGGTGACCACGCCACGTTTCCTGGCGCAGCTCGATTCCTTGTATGAGCGCGGCAAGCTCAGCCTGTTTGCCATTGACGAGGCCCATTGCGTCAGCCAGTGGGGCCATGATTTCCGGCCCGAGTATCGGGCCTTGACGGTGCTGCATGAGCGCTATGCCACCGTGCCGCGCATTGCGCTCACGGCCACGGCCGACACGCTCACCCGGGCTGACATCATCGAGCGCCTGCAGTTGCAGGACGCGCGCCTGTTTTTGAGCAGTTTCGATCGGCCCAACATCAGCTACACCATTGTTGAGAAGACGCAGGCCACCCAGCAGTTGCTGAACTTCATTGCCAGTGAGCACATGGGCGATGCCGGCATCGTGTATTGCCAGTCGCGCAAGCGGGTGGAAGAAATCGCCAACATGCTGTGTGATGAAGGCGTGGCAGCGCTCCCCTACCATGCGGGTCTGGACACCAAGGTGCGCCAAGCGAATCAGGACCAGTTTTTGCGTAGCGAAGGCATTGTGATGGTCGCCACCGTGGCCTTTGGCATGGGCATTGACAAGCCCGATGTGCGTTTTGTGGCGCACCTGGACATGCCCAAGAACATC
>JAUXQA010000248.1 GCA_030683195.1 Rhodoferax sp.
CCATGTTCAACAACGACGAAAACATCGGCATTGCCTACGGTATGGGCCTGACTGCCGAAAAAGTGGCCTCACAGTGGAAAGTGAGCCGCGACGCGCAAGACGCGTTTGCAGTGGAGTCCCACAAGCGCGCCCTGGCCGCCATGGAAGCCGGCTACTTTGCCGACGAGATCACCCCGGTGGAAGTGATTGACCGCTCGCCCAACCTGGAGACCGGAGGCGTCACCGAGAAAAAACGCGTGGTCAGCCTGGACGAAGGTGCCCGCTTTGACACCACGATGGAAGGCCTGGCCAAGTTGCGTACCGTGTTTGCCGCCCGTGGCTCGGTCACGGCCGGCAACAGCTCGCAGACCTCTGATGGCGCAGGTGCGCTGATTTTGGCCAGCGAAAAAGCCGTCAAGCAATTTGGCCTCAAGCCTTTGGCACGTTTTGTCAGCTTTGCCTCCAAGGGCGTGCCGCCGCACATCATGGGCATCGGCCCGATCGAGGCGATTCCAGCCGCGCTGCGTTTTGCGGGCCTGAAGCAGGACGACATTGACTGGATTGAGCTGAACGAGGCCTTTGCGGCCCAGTCCCTGGCGGTTATCAATACGCTGGGGCTAGACCCGGCCAAGGTCAACCCCATGGGCGGCGCTATCGCCTTGGGTCACCCGCTCGGCGCCACCGGGGCAATCCGCTCGGCCACCGCTATCCACGCGCTGCAACGCAACAATTTGCGCTACAGCATGGTCTCCATGTGTGTGGGCATGGGGCAGGGCGCCGCCGGTATTTTCGAACGGGTGTAGAGCAAACCCAATGAGTGGCCTGGCCGCACGCCTTGCTGCGGGCCGGGCCTTTTTTTGCCTCCTTTCGTCACGCATAGGACAGTCAGGCGGGGCAATCACCGGCACACTGTTGAAATGAATCTTCACCCCTTTGATCAGGCTTTGCAGCTCACGTCGGCAGAGCCTCACGTTTTTACCGGTGCGAGCGCCCGCCCCTACTGGAACATGGTCGGCCCCTTTGGCGGCATGACTGCCGCCACGGCCTTGAATGCCGTGCTGCAGCACCCCGCCTTGCTCGGCGAGCCGATCGCACTCACCGTCAATTACGCCGGCCCGGTGGCGGCGGGGCCTTTCAAGGTCTCGGCCACCCCGGCGCGTACCAACCGATCGACCCAGCACTGGGTGATCTCCCTGTCCCAGACCAATGCCGAGGGCGCGGATGAAGTCATGCTGACCGGTACCGCCGTGACTGCGGCACGGCGCAGCACCTGGAGCCACAATGACGAGGCCATGCCCCAAGTCCCCGGCCCTGCCGAGTTGCCCGTTGGTAAAAGCGTGCGCGTGCTGGAGTGGCTCAACCGCTATGAGATGCGCTTTGTGCAGGGGAACATTCCTGTTGAGTGGCATGGCGGAGGCGAGACCAGTTTGAGCCAGTTGTGGGTGCGAGACAACCCGCCGCGCCCGCTTGATTTTTGCTCGCTGGCGGCCCTTGCTGATGTGTTCTTTCCCCGGGTTTACTTGCGCCGGGCTGTGCTGGTGCCGGCAGGCACGGTGTCCATGACCGTCTACTTTCATGCCAACAGTGAGCAACTCACCCAGTCGGGCAGCGGCTTTTTGCTGGCGCAAGCCCGGGCGCAGGCTTTCAGCGATGGCTTTTTTGACCAAACCGCCCAGCTCTGGAACGAGTCCGGCGCCTTGCTGGCCACCAGCCACCAAATTGTCTATTTCAAGGAATGAGCCACGCGGCGTTCTTCTTTATTGTGTGCGTGAAGCACTAACCCTCCACTCTGAAAGTCACCATGACCGACCTTTTGATTGACACCACCGACGGTGTCCTGACCATCACCCTGAACCGGGTGGCCAAGAAAAACTCGATTACCGCAGCCATGTATGGCGGCATGGCCGAAGCTTTGGCTTTGGCGTTTGACGATGCCGCCGTGCGGGCCGTGGTGTTCCAGGGCCACGAGACGATCTTCAGTGCCGGCAACGACATTGGCGACTTTCTGAATGCCCCGGTCAGTGGCCAGGATTCACCAGTTTTCTTGTTCTTGCGCACCATCAGCACCTTCCCCAAGCCGGTGCTGGCTGCCGTGTGCGGCCCGGCGGTAGGCATTGGTACCACGCTGCTGTTTCACTGCGACCTGGTGTACGCCGGCGACAACGCCGCTTTTTCCATGCCCTTCGTCAATCTGGGTCTGTGCCCCGAGGCCGGGTCGAGTTATCTGGCGCCGCAGTTGATGGGCTATGGGCGTGCTGCCGAGGCGCTGTTGTTGGGCGAGCCCTTTATGGCCGAGGCAGCGCTGGAGATGGGGCTGATCAGCCGCATCGTGCCGCCCACTGAGGCCGCTGCGTTGGCGCAACGCCAAGCCCGCAAATTGGCGGCCAAGCCTTTGAGCTCCCTGATTGAGACCAAGCGTCTCATGAAGCTCAGTCAGGCAACCACCGTGGCCTCCCGCATGGTGGAGGAGGGCGCCAGTTTTGGCCGCATGCTGCGTGAACCTGCGGCGCGCGAAGCCTTCACGGCGTTCATGGAGAAGCGCAAGCCGGATTTCTCCAAAATTTAAGCCAAATCGCCCTCTGGCCGGCGATTTGTGGATGTGATTAGCTATATATTAAATAGCATTTCGCCGGACTTTTGGTCTAGGCGGCTCAAGTCAGGGTGATTTGCTCGTGGGAATCAATCGCAACATCACGTCCATGCGCAGATTGACCCTGACTGTGCTGGCAATCAAGGCCGATTGAATGGCCAAACCTTCACGCGAGGTGTCGTGCAGGCGCGGGATCGAAATCGGCTCGTCGTTGCGGTTCAAGACACTTGCCACCCACGGTTCGCCGGGCTTGACCCCCCGGCGCATCACCACTGCGGTTTCACCGGGCACCAGCTTGACGTAGGTGCCGGGCGGGCACACACCCAACATGCCGATGAGCGCCGTACCCACCTCGTCGTGCTTGGCCGCTCCGGCTTGAACAATGACGCTGCGGGCGGAATCTCTTGCGGTGCGGCCGGTGCGGGATTTTCGGGGGCTCATGGCGGCGGTGTAGCGGTCCACCATTTGCAGGATTTTGGTCGCACGCGGGAGTGCTGGCCAATCGGCCAGGGCCTCGGGCCCTTCCAGTGGCGCATGGTGCTGGGCCACGATCTCCAGCCACATCTCATCCGTAACCCCGGCATCGATCAAGGCCTGCTTGCCGGCGGCGCCATGGTTCTCAATGTCTTTGCGCTGCACGGGCGTAGGCGGCGCTTGTTGTACAGCCAGGGCGTCTTGCAGTCGCGTCATGGCCACATTCATGGTCAGTGCCGCACACACCAGGCTGCGGCGTTCTTCATCTGACAGACGAAAGTTGCTCGCCAGGGAGTTGGCCAATGTGGCGCACAGCAAGGAGTGCAGCACGCTGTAGCCGCTGAAGTGGGTCACGGCCCGGTTGAACAGCAAAAACTGGGTGGCCTGGCTGTCTTCCTTGGTCTGGGTCTGGATGTACTTGTCGAGCAAATACAGCTTTTTCTGGCAATCTGCGGTGGTGGTGATACTGGCCAGCAGTCCACCAAGTTTGGATTCCACCGCTCCCCAGCGCTCTACCAGGGTCCCTGTCAGCTTTTCTTCGGCGGCGCCACCCTGGTTGACGTTGAGATATTTGGAGAAGTCCTTGATCGCGCCGCCTGCATGGTTGAGCTTGGTCAAGCCCGACATCATGGCGCGCAGGCCTTCTTCGGTCTCATCAATTTCGGCAAAAATTCTTTTGCGGCCCCTGATGTTCTCCAGCTGGACCTTGGTCTCTATGCGGTGCCCCTTGGCCAGCAGGATCATTCCTTTTTCGTCACGCAAGGTGCAGTTCAGGGACATGCCCAGCGTCAGCTTGTCCAGAGGAAGTTCAATCAAATCCATGGTTTGCTTGCTTGGTCGCTGGTGAGTTTGAAAAGGGTGATTCTGGCTGCAGGGTCTGAGCATAAGACATCACACTGACGGCCGGGCCGTTTTGGAGCGCTATTTCCAGACATTTGTGCTTCGGAGCGGCGTATTGATTGGTTTTGCGTATCAAAAAAAGGAGTGATTTGTGGAGTTTATTTTCACCAAGCGATTGCTTGTTATAAATCGATAATTTGGGTATGCTGCCCACCCATGACTGTTGCACCTTCGCCAACCCTCCCCAAGCGGCCGCGCGGTCGCCCACGCAAAACCGAGGGCGAGCGAGACGATGGCAACCGCCGCCAGGAGCTACTGGCCGCCGCCGCTCATCTCTTCCGCGAGACAGGTTTCAGTGCGACCAGCACGCGCGACATTGCGGCTGCGGTTGGCATGCACAGTGGCTCGCCTTTTTATCACTTCAAAAGCAAAGAAGCACTTTTGTTTGCCGTGATGGAGGAGGGTATGCACTCCGCCATTGCGCGCCAGGCTTTGGCCCTGCAGGTGGCCGATTCCTCTGACCCGGCGCCGTCACTCGAGGTGCTGACCGCCCTGGACGCGCAACAACGCATCCGGCATTTGATTCGCGCGCACTTTGAGACTTTGCTGGGGCCCGGCAACGACTTTGTGCCGGTGATGTTGTACGAGCACCGCTCCCTGAGCCCGCGCCAGCGCAGCGTATTGGCCAAGCTGCAGCTGGATTACGAAGCTCCGTGGGGGCCGGTGCTGGAGGCGCTGCACGCCAGTGGCCACTTGAATGCCCCCGTCAAACTCGCACGCTTGCTGATTCTGGGCGCCCTGAATTGGTCCGTGCAGTGGTTTGACCCCCAAAAGGCCGCGTCGCTTGATGACCTCACCGACGCAGCCATCGCTTTGTTCCTGAAGGAGTCTTGATGAGTTACGGATCTGTATTTGCAAAGGGCCTGTTCGCAGGCAAGGTGATCATCGTCACCGGGGGCGGCTCCGGCATCGGCCGCTGCGTGGCGCACGAACTGGCAGCACTGGGCGCCCACACGGTACTGGTAGGCCGCAAGCTTGAGAAGCTGCAAGTGGTCATGGACGAGATCACCTCCGATGGCGGGGCTGCCAGCTTTTGGGTGTGCGACATCCGCCAGGAAGAGGTCGTCAAACAGACCGTGGCGGCGGTCTTGGCGGCACACGGCCGGGTGGATGGGCTGGTGAACAACGCCGGCGGTCAGTACATGATGCCTTTGGAGGCCA
>JAUXQA010000258.1 GCA_030683195.1 Rhodoferax sp.
GACCGCTGGCGCGAACAAGGGTTTTCTGGATCCCTTCAGCCCGCAGTCTGAAGCCCAGCAGGCTCACGCACAGACCATGTTGAATCAGATTCACAAGCAGTTCATCGACGTTGTCAAAGCGGGCCGGGGTGCCAGACTGAAAGAAACACCAGAGACCTTCAGTGGCTTGTTCTGGAGCGGCGAGCAGGCAGTCGAGCTTGGACTCGCCGATCGCCTTGGCAACCTTGATTTTGTTGCCCGCGAGATCGTCAAGGCTGAAGAAATCATTGACTACACCCGTCACGAAAATGTGGCAGAACGCTTGGTCAAGCGTTTTGGTTCATCGATCGGGGAGGGCGCTGCGCGCGTTCTGAGTTTGAGTCCCTCGGTCCGTTGAGGCCAACTATCGCCCAAGGGCGAACACGGCGGGCGTGGCGTTGTCCACGACCGCTGTTCTTTTTTTCCAGTTTTTGATCGTGTCGCTTTGGCAGGCGCCCCGGCTCAAAGTCAGGCCGCTACAGACGGCCAGGCGTGTGTTGTGCTGCAGTGTTTGAAGCAGGGTCTGCATCATGGCTGCGTTGCGATAGGGCGTCTCAATAAAGAGTTGGGTTTGCCCGGTTTTCAGGGCCAGTGACTCCAGCTCACGAACCCGAGTCGCCCGATCAGCGGCATCCTGTGGCAGATAACCGACAAAGGCAAAACTCTGGCCGTTCAGGCCGCTGGCCGCCAAAGCGAGTAACAGAGATACGGGTCCGGTCAGGGGAATAACCTCCATCCCCAAGTCGTGGGCTGCACGGACCACCGACGAGCCCGGGTCTGCCACCGCAGGCATGCCGGCCTCGCTCACCAAACCCATGTCATGCCCTTGCAGGGCGGGTGCTAAAAGGGGGCTGGCATCAAAGTTGCCGTTGTGATCCCCCTTTTTGTGAATATCGCGCGGCAGTTCCTGGATCTGCAGCGCCTGCAGTGGGTTGTGAAGCGGGACGATTTCGTTGACGCGTTTCAGGTATCCACGGGCGGATTTGGCGTTCTCACTGATCCAGTGCTGCAACCTCGATGCGACCTCCAGGGTGCCCATCGGCATCGTGTTTTGTAGATTCACAAGGTCATTGCAAGCAAAATCCAGCGGTGCGGGCACCAGATAGAGGTGCCCGAGCCGAGGTTGTTTGGCTTTGGCGGATGTTGTGGGTGCGGTGGTCATAGTAGTTTGAGGCCTGCAGCCCGGAGCATTTGGCAAGTGCGTATCAAGGGCAATCCCACCAATGCAGTGGGGTCGTCGTTGTCGATGGACTCCAGCAGGGCAATACCCAGTCCTTCGCTTTTGGCACTCCCGGCGCAGTCGTAGGGCGTTTCTGCTCGCAGATAGGCCTCAATTTCGGGGTCGGACAGTTCCCGGAACTTGACTTTGACTTGAGCCAGGTCCATTTGTAAAAATCCGGTTTCAAGGCATGCCACGGCTACAGCCGTTTGAAAAATCACGGTTTGACCTCGCATTTTTTGCAACTGCGCGACGGCACGGACGTGGTCGCCAGGCTTGCCCAACGCTTCGCCTTGGAGATCTGCGACTTGGTCCGAACCGATCACGATGCAGGCGGGGAACTGTGCCGCCACCACCTTCGCTTTGGCCAGCGCAAGGCGGCAGGCCATCGCTTGGGGTGTTTCAGAGGCAAGACGGGCTTCATCCACATCGGGGGCCGCGACACTGAATGGAAGACGCAGGCGTTCCAGAAGTTGACGGCGGTACGGCGAGGTGGAACCCAGGACAAGTTTGCGTTGGATGGTATCGATCATGCCGTGATTCTCTTACACTGCGGGCATGAAACAAGAGTCTCCCCCCACCCATCTGGATGTCAAGGCGTTTGCACAGTCGGCCAGTCAGGCCGATGGCTTCGATTTGCTATCAAAATACGATCGACTCATGCAAGAGACAAGCCGGCTAGGGGCCGAAAGGCCTCTAAATTGGTCAGCTCGAGGTGAATTCAGATCCGACGAGGGCATGGCTGCCGAAGTCTGGCTGCACTTGAGCGTGTATGTGAGCTTGCCTTTGACTTGTCAGCGCTGCCTCGGGCCAGTGGATATTGAGGTGTCCATCGACCGGTCATTTCGTTTTGTCGAAGGCGAGGAAGCTGCGGAGTCCCAGGATGAGGACGCTGAAGAGGATGTGCTCGCACTGAGCAAGGATTTCAATTTGTTGGATTTGATTGAAGACGAGGTGTTGATGGCTTTGCCGGTTGTCCCCGCTCATGACGTCTGCCCGGTGGATCTCAAGTTGTCGACATCTGACTCTGGTTTCGATGCGGCGCTGACGGAAAAGCGCAATCCTTTTGCCGTGCTGGCCAAGTTACAGGACATCAAATCCAGGTAGCCTGGCAGGTGCGCTATAATTTAAGGCTTCACGCGGGTTGCAAAAGTTGCGTGTTTCACTAACCCAACATGTTGCGGCCTTCGCGACATAAATGCCCAGGAGCAGACCATGGCTGTCCAACAAAACAAAAAGTCCCCTTCCAAGCGCGGTATGCACCGTTCACACAACGCTCTCGTTGTGCCCGGTATTGCCGTGGAATCCACAACTGGCGAAATCCATTTGCGTCATCACATCAGCGCAACGGGCTTCTACCGTGGTCGCAAAGTTTTGAAGACCAAAAACGAAGCCTGATTGACTCATTAGGCAAGGGCCCGAGGCTACCGTGTTTGTAGCGTCGGGCCTTTATTTTTTTGTGTCTGGTATTTGCATGTTTTTGGTTGGGTCGCACTAGTTTTCATGATTACTATCGCAGTCGATTGCATGGGGGGTGACCATGGTCCGAAAGTCACCTTGCCTGCCTGTCGCAATTTTCTCGATCAGCACAAGGATACGCAGTTACTTCTGGTGGGTTTGCCTGAAAGCCTGAAAGGCTTTTCACACGCCCGGGCAGTAATTGTGGTGGCCAGTGAAGTGGTGGGCATGGATGATCCGCTTGAAGTCGCGTTGCGGCGGAAAAAAGACTCTTCCATGCGAGTGGCCATTCAGCAAGTCAAGGATGGACGTGCCCAGGCGGCCGTCTCTGCGGGCAACACAGCCGCCTTGATGGCGATTTCCCGTTACTTGCTTAAAACCTTGGACGGTATTGACCGCCCAGCAATAGCAGGTCAAATTCCCAACGCCAAGGGGCAGGCCACCACCGTGCTGGACATGGGAGCCAACGTCGACTGCTCAGCGGAGCACTTGTTGCAGTTCGCCATGATGGGCTCTGCGTTTGTCTCTGTGTTGAGTGGCAATGACAACCCAAGCGTCGGCCTGCTCAATATTGGTGAAGAGGCCATCAAAGGCAATGAAGTCATCAAAAAAGCCGGAGAAATGCTCCGGGCTGCCTCCAAGGCAGGCGATTTGAACTTTTATGGCAATGTCGAGGGAAACGACATTTTCAAGGGTACGACGGATATTGTCGTTTGCGATGGTTTCGTCGGCAACGTCGCCCTGAAGGCCAGCGAAGGCTTGGCCACCATGATCGTTGATTTTTTGAAGATGGAGTTCTCGCGGACCATTTTTACCAAAATGGCGGCCATTGCCGCCTATCCCGTCATATCAGCCCTTAAAAAGCGCATGGATCATCGTCGCTACAACGGCGGCGCCCTGTTGGGCTTGCGCGGACTGGTCTTCAAAAGTCATGGTTCCGCGGACGAAGTGGCTTTTGAATACGCTTTGAAGCGGGCGTATGACGCCGCCCGAAATAACTTGCTTGACCGCGTTCAGATCCGTATCGCGCATGTGGCTCCGCTTTTGGTGGCCATGGAGCCGTTGGTTCAGAACGATGCTGTCGCACTCGTTTGACCCATGAATACTTACTCTCGCATTACTGGCACTGGCAGCTTCCTTCCCCCTCGTCGCCTATCCAACGCTGATCTGGCGTCGAAACTGGCTGCCAAAGGCGTAGAAACTTCGCATGAGTGGATCGTGGAACGCACGGGCATCGAGGCCCGGCACTTTGCAGACCCGGGCGTTTGCAGCAGTGACCTGGCGCTGGAGGCTTGTCGCAACGCCCTTCAGGCAGCAGGTCTTGAGCCGACTGACATTGACTTGATCATCGTCGCTACGTCCACGCCTGATATGGTCTTCCCGTCGACGGCTTGCATTTTGCAGAACAAACTGGGTGCCAATGGCTGCCCTGCTTTTGATGTGCAGGCAGTGTGCAGCGGCTTCATCTACGCGTTGACGGTGGCGGATGCCATGATCAAAACAGGCGCTGCCAAGCGGGCGCTGGTTGTGGGGGCCGAGGTGTTTTCGCGCATCCTCGACTTCACTGACCGGACGACTTGCGTGCTGTTTGGTGATGGTGCCGGCGCGGTCGTTCTGGAGGCGTCTGATACGCCGGGCATATTGGCCAGCGATCTGCATGCTGATGGCAAGCACGTTGGTATCTTGTGCGTGCCGGGCCATGTATCTGGCGGCCAGGTATTGGGCAACCCCTTGCTCAAGATGGATGGGCAGGCGGTGTTCAAGCTGGCCGTCGGTTTGCTCGATGCCGCAGCCCGCGCCACCCTGAACAAGGCGGGCGTGGATGCGACGGATATTGACTGGTTGATTCCGCACCAGGCCAATTTGCGCATCATGCAAAGCACCGCGAAAAAGCTCAAGTTGCCCATGGATAAAGTGATCATCACGGTGGACCAGCATGGCAACACCTCGGCTGCCTCCATTCCGTTGGCGCTGGATGTGGGTGTGAGAAGCGGGCGTGTCAAACCAGGTGAATTGATCTTGCTTGAAGGCGTCGGTGGTGGCTTTACATGGGGCGCAGTGCTCCTTAAAATGTAGCGTAAAACGCAATTAGATCGCCGGCTAGAGTCAATTTTCTTTGTTATTTGGTTAAGAACGCATGAATTCTTTTGCATTTGTATTTCCGGGCCTGGGCTGCCAGTCCGTAGGCATGCTCGATGCTTGGGGCAATCATCGTGTCGTCCTCGAGGCTTTGCGCGTGGCTTCCGACGCTTTGGGCGATGATGTCGCGGGTCTTTTTC
>JAUXQA010000259.1 GCA_030683195.1 Rhodoferax sp.
ATGTGGGCACGTTGCTCAACCAGGAGGGTATTGCGGTGCGCACCGGCCACCATTGCGCCCAGCCAGTGATGACCCGCTTCAAGGTGCCGGCTACCACGCGGGCCTCGTTTGCGTTTTACAACAGCGTGGCGGAGGTCGATGCGCTCATACAAGGCGTCCGCAACGTGCAGAAAGTGTTTGCGTGATGGCTGACTACAAAGCGCTTTACCAGGAAGTCATCCTGGACCACAACAAAAAGCCCCGTAACTACGGCACGCTGGAGCACCCGAGCCACCATGCCGAGGGCCACAACCCGCTGTGTGGTGACCACATCAGCGTCGACCTTCAACTGGGGGGCGACACCATCGACCAGATCGCGTTCCGCGGCGAGTCGTGTGCGATTTGTAAGGCCTCGGCCTCCATGATGACGGCGGTCGTCAAAGGCAAGACACGCGAAGAGGCCGATGCCCTGACCCATGAATTTTTGGCCATGGCGACCGGCAAGCTTGATTTGAGCCAGCCCAATCAGATCGGGCGTCTGGCGGTTTTTGCCGGCGTGCGCGACCTGCCCACGCGCGTGAAATGCGCCATTCTGCCTTGGCACACCCTGTTGGCGGCCTTCCATTCGCAAGGCACGGCCAGCACGGAATCGTGAAACTTATCAGGAGGTCAGCATGCCCAAAATTGCAGAAATAGATGACACCCCCAACCCCAATGCCGTCAAGTTCACCTTGCATGAGCCGCTGACCTGGGGCGTCTCGCACTCTTATGAGAATGCCGAGCAGGCCAAGGACGATCCGCTGGCATCTGCGTTGTTCGCCATCCCCCATGTGAGCAATGTGTTTTACGTGGACCGCTGGCTCACCGTCACGCAAGACGGTGGTGCCGACTGGCCCGAGTTGGTGCGTCTCATTGCGGTGCCGTTGCGTGCTGCACCAGCCGCAGCGGCGCAGTCAGCTGCAGCGGTGTTCAACGCGCGCGCATCCATTGCCGACCTCGGTGAGCAAGATCAGGCGCGCCTCGAAGTCATTTGCGACTTGTTGGACGCGCGCATCCGGCCCTCGCTGAAAGCCGATGGCGGCGACCTGCATGTGGTGGGGCTGACGGGCAACTACCTCAGCATTCATTACCAGGGCGCCTGTGGCAGTTGCCCCAGTTCTATCTCCGGCACGCTGGGCGCCATCCAGAATCTGGTGCGCACCATCGAGCCCGAGCTGGAGGTGATCGCGGTGTAAGCGACCTGCGCACGCCCAAGGGCGCCAGGCCCGGCCACCTATTTCCATCCACCTTTTATAAAAAATCGCCATGCAACTCCCCGTTCCTGACACTCAAAACTCCGCCCCGAAAACCTCTACCGACAAAAACAAGATCAAGTTCTTGTTACTTGAGGGCATCCACCCCTCTGCCGTCCAGCTGCTGAAGGCAGCCGGTTATTCCCAGATCGAGAGCCTGTCCGGCTCACTCGACGGCGAGGAGCTCAAGAAAAAAATCGCGGATGTGCATTTTGTCGGCATCCGGTCTCGCACCCAACTCACTGGAGAGGTGCTGGCCCAAGCGGGCAAGCTCGCGGCGATAGGCTGCTTTTGCATCGGTACCAACCAGGTCGATCTGGATGCGGCGCGCGAGCGGGGCATTGCCGTCTTCAATGCGCCGTATTCCAACACCCGCTCGGTAGCCGAACTGGTGTTGGCGGAAGCCATTTTTCTGATGCGCGGCGTGCCTGAAAAAAGCGCTTTGGCGCACCGGGGCGGCTGGCTCAAGTCGGCCAGCCACTCGTTCGAGATTCGGGGCAAGACGCTGGGCATTGTGGGCTATGGCGCCATCGGTTCGCAGCTCTCGGTGCTGGCCGAGTCGCTGGGCATGCATGTGGTGTTTTTTGATGTGGTGACCAAGTTGTCTCTGGGCAACGCGCGCCAGGTGCCGCGCCTGCAAGACCTGTTAACCCAGGCCGACGTGGTCACCCTGCACGTGCCGGAGACGCCCGCCACGCAGGGCATGATGGGCGCTGCCGAGCTGGCCCTGATGAAGCCCGAGAGTGTGCTGATCAACGCCTCGCGCGGCACCGTGGTCGACATTGATGCGCTGGCGCTAGCCTTGCGCCAAACGAAACTACTGGGGGCCGCCATTGATGTGTTTCCTGTGGAGCCCCAAAGCAACAAGGACAGTTTTGAATCGCCGCTGCGTGGCTTGGACAACGTCATCCTCACGCCGCACATTGGCGGCTCCACCCTGGAGGCGCAGGAAAATATTGGAATTGAGGTGGCTGAGAAAATGATCAAGTACAGCGACAACGGGACTTCAACCTCGTCGGTCAACTTTCCTGAAGTCGCGTTGCCGGCCCACCCCGGCAAGCACCGCTTGCTGCATATTCACCGTAACGTGCCTGGCGTGCTGTCCAGTATCAACCAGGTGTTTTCTGACAACCACATCAACATCTCGGCGCAGTACCTGCAAACGCGTGACTCGATCGGTTATGTCGTGATTGATATTGACACGGCCCACTCGGATGTGGCGCTGGCCAAGCTTGCCACCGTGCCGGGTACCCTGCGCAGCCGCATCCTGTTTTGAGTGGGTTTTACCATGGCCCAGGTCGTTGCCTGACGGACCGTGGCCACATTGGTCAAGACCAATACGGTGGACATTCGCTTGACCAATATCCTGCGACGGAATCAGAAGGCAAGCATGCTGGCCGGGGCAATGAATAATTGCTGGACGGCAGCATGCTCTGTGTAGCTTGCGTACTCATTGCATGA
>JAUXQA010000260.1 GCA_030683195.1 Rhodoferax sp.
CACCGCTGGCCGAGATCATGGGGCGCCTGCCCTGGGCCTCGGAGGTGTTCAACTGCAGCGCGCCAGATACCGGCAACATGGAATTGCTGCACCTGTTTGCCTCGCCCGAGCAAAACCGGCAGTGGCTGCAACCCCTGCTCAACGGCGAGATTCGCTCCGCGTTTGCCATGTCCGAGCCCGATGTTGCTTCCTCGGACCCCACCAACCTGCAGACCCGCGTGCGCCTTGATGGGGCGCAATGGGTGCTCAATGGGCGCAAATGGTTCATTACCGGTGCGGCCCACCCCGACTGCAAGCTTCTGATCGTCATGTGCCGCAGCGGCGACGAGGACAGCGAGAAACACGCTCGCCACAGCATGCTGCTGGTGCCGATGGACACGCCCGGCGTGACGCTGGTGCGCAACATCTCCATCATGCAGCACCACTCACCCGAGGGGCACTGCGAGATCCTGTTCAAGGACGTACGCGTGCCGCTGGGCGCCTTGCTGGGCGAAGAAGGCGCGGGCTTTGCCATGGCACAGGCGCGCCTGGGGCCGGGGCGCATTCACCATTGCATGCGCACCATTGGCCAGTGCGAGTTGGCGCTTTCCCTGATGTGTGACCGCACGCTGGAGCGCCATACTTTTGGCAAGTACCTGGCAGATTTTGCCAACGTGCAGGAGTGGATTGCCGAGTCGCGCCTGGAGATTGACCAGGCCCGCCTGCTGGTGTTGCGGGCCGCCTGGCGGCTGGACCAGCCCGAGGGCTCACCCGAGCGGGCGCAGGCCCGGGTGGATGTGTCCGCCATCAAGGTGGTGGCGGCGCGGCTGCAAACGCGGGTGGTGAACCGGGCCATGCAGGTGTTTGGCGCCATGGGCCTCTCACCCGACACCCCGCTGGCTTACTTTTGGACCTGGGGTCGGGCCATGCATCTGCTGGATGGCCCCGATGAAGTGCATTTGCGCAGCGTGGCCCGCCACGAGCTGGCGCAGGCGCGCGAAAACCGGGGTGCCACAGCGGCTTATTTCACGCTGCCCGAGCAACTGCTGGCTGAGCCGCGCATTCGCTGACTATTGCGCCTAAAGGTAGGGGGAAAGCAGGCACACCAGCCGGTCGCGCAGGCGCCCAAATAGTGGCTGATCGGTCAGCTCCTGGATCGTCACAAGGTGGGCGCGGTGGATGCGCTCAATCACCAGCACATCAAGTTGATGCACCAATTCGGCGTTTTGGCACGCCAGGTTGTATTCAAAATTGAGCCGCAGGCTGCGGGCGTCCCAATTGGTGGAGCCCAACAGCGACCAGGCATCGTCCACCAGAAACAGCTTGGTGTGGTCAAACGGCAGTGGCGTGAGGTGAACCCGGCAACCACTCTCCACCAGCCGGCTGAACTGCGCGCGCATGGCCCAGTCCAGCAGTGGCAAATTGCTGCGCGCGGGCAACACGATGTCGACCACCACGCCCCGCAGGGCCGTGACCTGCAAGGTGGTCAGCAGTACCTCGTCCGGCAAAAAATAGGGCGTGACGATGCGTACCCGACGTTGTGCCGTGGCCAGCGCGCCCAGCATGACCAGGCGCATGTGGTCGATGTCGGCATCCGGCCCATCGGAGACACCGCGTGCCAGCACCGGGCCGCAGGGGGGTAGCGCTGTAAACCAGGGCTTGCCATGCAATGCCTCGCCCGTGGTGAAGGCCCAGTCAATCGCGAAGGTGCGCTGCAGGTCGGCCACCACCGGGCCGCGCACGGCAAAGTGCAGGCACTGAATAGGTTTGGCCGGCGTCGTTGACAGCCAGTGCCCGGCGCTGATGTTCATGCCCCCGGTAAAGCCCAGTGCCCCGTCCACCACCATGATTTTGCGGTGGTTGCGCAAATTGGCCTGAATCAGCAGGCGCGTTAGCCGGGGTGGCAAAAACGCAGCGGCGGGAATGCCATGGTGGCGCAGTGTCTTGAGCATGCCGCCCGGGCGGTAACGTTCGCCCACGGCGTCAATCAGCACCCGCACCTGCACACCACGCGCCTGCGCGCGGGCCAGCGCAGTCAAAAATGCGGCTCCAGCGGCATCGTTATGAAATATATAGGTCAGCAGTGTGACCGAGTGCGCTGCGGCATCAATGGCGCAGAGCATGGCCGGGTAGGCCTCGTCCCCGTTCAGCAGAGGCGTAACGGTGTTGCCAGCTAAAGGCGCTTGCCCGGTGACGCGGCGGGTGAGGTGGCTGATGCTGATGAGCCCGGGCAGGCTCGGGTCATTGTGGGTAGGTGGCTCATCGGTGCTGTCGGGCTCCCCGCGCCATGCGTTCTTGAGCCCCAGCGCCACGCCAGCTCGCTGAACGCGGTTGACCCCCAGCACCAGGTAGGCCAGGGCGCCACCTGCGGGTGCCAGCCAGGCCAGCGCAATCCAGCCCAGCGCCTTGTGCACGTCAGGCTTGTTCAGCAGTGCATGCACGGTCACGGCCACCGCGCAGCTCACGTGGAACAAGGTCAGGAGCAGAGGCGCCAAGCCCTGCGCCATCTGCAGGACAGGTTCCAGCCAGGAGGGTGTCATGCCCGCATGGTAGCCGGGCAACGCCTGCTTACACCAGCAGTGCCATCAAGGCCGCAAGCGCTGCTGTTTCGGAGCGCAGCACGCGGGGGCCCAGGGTGACCGGCAAAAAACCGCAGGCCAGTGCTGCTTCTTCTTCGCCGGCGCTCAAGCCGCCTTCGGGGCCGGATAAAAAAGTCACGGCGCCAAGGGCTTGCCCCGGGTTCAGGGCGTCCCGCAGGGCCTGGGTGCCGGGGCGCAATGACAGCAACAGCGACTGATCAGCCGAGGCACCGCCAACGGCCAGCGCTGCCGCCCGGGCTCGGGTCCACGCCGACAGGCTCATTGCATCGTGGATGCGGGGCACCCGGTTGCCGCCGCACTGCTCGCAGGCCGCCACGGCCACGCTTTGCCAGTGCGCCACTTTTTTTTCGGCCCGCTCGCCGCTGAGTTTGAGCACGCTGCGCTCGGTCATCAGGGGCTGAATGCTGGCCACGCCCAGTTCAGTGGCTTTCTCCACCAGCCAGTCCATGCGGTCATTGGCTGGCATGCCTACCGCCAGATGCACCAGGCGCACCGCTTCGCGCTCCACCGTGTGGTGGGCGCCGACCTGCACCTGCACGTCGCTGCGGCCCATGCGGGTGACAGTGGCGTCAAACTCGCCCCCCAGGCCGGGCGCATCAGCTGCCCAACCCGGCCCGCCATTGAACAAGGTGATGGCGTCACCGGGCTGTAGGCGCAGCACCTGCAGATGGCGGGCAGCCCCGGCGGGCAAATCGATCAAGGCGCCTGGAATCAGGGAGGTGGGGCAGTAGAAGCGGGGCATGGGTGGTAGGTATATTTGCTATATATTTTTATCTATAAATGCAATAGATATGCCGGCTAGCCGGCTATTCTTCTCAAACCCGGCCAAATGCATACCCATTGCCCAGCTCAATGCCCTCCACGCGCTCAATCAGGCGCAGCAGGGGCTTGAGTTCCCGGTAGCGCTCGCAAGTGGCGCGCAGGTAATGGATGAAGCGCGGCGTGTCGGCCAGGTATTGAGGCTTGCCATCTCGCAGGGTCAGGCGGGCAAAAATGCCGGCCACTTTGAGGTGGCGCTGTAGCCCCATCCACTCCACGCCTTTATAGAACTCGCCAAAGTCGTCGCCCACCGGCAGCCCGGCCTTGCGGGCTTTTTCCCAGTAGCGGATGGTGATGTCCAGACAAAAGTCTTCTTCCCAACTCAGAAAGGCGTCGCGCATCAGGCTGGCGATGTCGTAGGTGATGGGGCCGTAGACGGCATCCTGAAAATCCAGTACGCCCAGGCGATGGCCTGTGCCGTCAGGCGAGACCATCAAATTGCGGGGCATGAAATCGCGGTGCACATACACGTTGGGCCAGGCCAGGTTGTGCTCCATGATGCATTTGAAGGCATCAATCAGCGTGCGCTGCTGGTCGGCATCGAGCGTGACGCCGCGGTGGCGGGTCAGGTACCAGTCCGGAAACAGTTGTAACTCACGGTGCAGCAGGGCTTCGTCATAGGGTGGCAACACGCCGGGGCGCGAGGCCAGTTGCCAGGCAATCAGGGCATCAATGGCCTGCAAGTACAGGCCCCGGTTGGCTTGCGGGTTGTCGCGCTGAATTACCTGCATCATGGTTTGCGCACCCAGGTCCGTGAGCAGCATGAAGCCCCGGGCCTCGTCCCAGGCCAGCACTTGCGGGGCATGCACCCCGGCTTGCGCCATCAGGTCAGCCACCTTGGCAAAGGGGCGGCAGTCCTCCTTGTCGGGCGGCGCATCCATGATGATGCGGCTGCCTGCTGTCGAGTTGACCCTGAAGTAACGCCGGAAACTGGCGTCGGCCGAGGCGATGTGCACGGACGCCGTGTCCAGGCCCTGCAGGGGGGCCACCTGGGTCAGCCAGGTGTTGAAATCGGCTTCGCGCTGGGCGTCAGGCCAGTCTGGGGCAATGAGGGAGGGGGTTTGGGGGGCGTGGGCTTGGCTCATGGATAATCCATTCTACAAACCCGAACCCTGGCGGTTCGCCCGCAACCTTCCCTCTTATCTGAGTCTGCCCCTGCCCGATGCGCTTTTCCATGCACGACCTGAATCCCGGGGCGCCCCTGATCCGATGGCTTAAGAGCCCTGTGGCGCTGGTCGCCTGGGCTGTTTTGCACGGGGCAACTGCCAGCGCGCAAGGGACCGGCATTCCGGCGGGACAGTTGACGCAGTCATCTCCCCCTGGCGTGCCGGATGATGCCCCGGTTTTGCTCAAAAGCAGCCCGCTCCTGCAGGAGCAGATCCCCGAGGCCTCGCGCAGCGCTTTGCCGACTTTTGTGACCGGAGACCGTCTGTTTGGTCGTCCGGACCGGGAGACGGTAGTGGAAGGCAGTGTGGTGCTGCGCCGGGGCGACATGGTGATCAAGGCCGACCGGCTGGAGTACGACCAGTCCACCGACCAGGCCAAAGCCAGAGGTCAGGTGCTGATCAACCGTGCGGGCAATGTGTATGAGGGTTCCTTGCTGGAGCTCAAGGTCGATGCCTTT
>JAUXQA010000264.1 GCA_030683195.1 Rhodoferax sp.
CAAGAAAGAAGTTGAATCCGGCACGCCAGTAGTGTGGGACATTCTGGAAGAGGTCATCAAAGAGCACCCCGTGATGCTGAACCGGGCGCCTACCCTGCACCGTTTGGGCATTCAGGCGTTTGAACCGATCCTGATTGAAGGCAAGGCGATTCAGTTGCACCCGCTGGTCTGCGCTGCGTTCAACGCCGACTTCGACGGTGACCAGATGGCCGTTCACGTGCCATTGTCGGTTGAAGCCCAAGTCGAGTGCCGCACGCTGATGCTGGCTTCGAACAACGTGTTGTTCCCGTCCAATGGCGAACCTTCCATCGTTCCTTCGCAAGACGTTGTGTTGGGCTTGTACTACACCACCCGGGACCGCATCAACGGCAAGGGTGAAGGCTTGATCTTCGCTGACGTGGGTGAAGTCCAGCGCGCTTTTGATGCGGGCGAAGTTGAGTTGGCTGCGCGCATCAATGTGCGTTTGACCGAGTACACCAAAGACAAGGAAACTGGCGAGTTGGTGCCATCAACCAAGCTTTGGGAAACCACAGCGGGTCGGGCACTCTTGTCGGAAATCCTGCCAAAGGGTTTACCGTTCTCGAACATCAACAAGGCACTGAAGAAGAAAGAGATCTCCAAGCTGATTAACGTCTCTTTCCGCAAGTGCGGCTTGAAAGAAACCGTTGTCTTTGCAGACAAGTTGCTTCAATACGGTTTCCGTCTGGCGACCAAGGCAGGCATCTCGATCTGTATCGACGACATGCTTGTGCCAACCGAGAAGCAGGGCATCATTGAGCGCGCCGAAACCGAAGTGAAAGAAATCGCCCAGCAGTACACCTCTGGATTGGTGACCTCCGGTGAGCGCTACAACAAAGTGGTGGATATCTGGGGCAAGGCGGGAGATGAGGTCTCCAAGGTCATGATGGCCCAGCTATCCAAGGAAATTGTTACTGATCGCCACGGCAAACAGGTTCCGCAAGAGTCCTTTAACTCCATCTACATGATGGCGGATTCAGGTGCTCGCGGTTCTGCAGCTCAAATTCGCCAGGTGGCCGGCATGCGGGGTCTGATGGCCAAGCCTGATGGCTCCATCATCGAGACGCCCATCACCGCCAACTTCCGCGAAGGTCTGAACGTGTTGGAGTACTTCATCTCCACCCACGGCGCTCGCAAAGGCTTGGCAGATACGGCACTCAAGACAGCGAACTCAGGCTACTTGACACGGCGTTTGGTCGATGTGACGCAAGACTTGGTCGTGACCGAGCAAGACTGCGGCACGCATGGTGGTTACCAAATGCGCGCCATCGTCGAAGGCGGCGAGGTCATTGAGTCCTTGCGTGATCGCATCTTGGGTCGTACGGCGGCAGAAGACGTTTTGCACCCTGAGAATCGTTCTGTTTTGGCGCAGGCCGGTGACATGCTGGACGAAGACCTGATTGACGAACTCGAAGCAGTGGGCGTTGATGAGGTCAAGGTACGCACTGCCCTGACGTGCGAAACCCGTTTCGGCATTTGCGCCAAATGCTATGGCCGCGACTTGGGCCGCGGTGGTTTGGTGAACGGTGGTGAAGCAGTTGGTGTGATTGCAGCGCAATCCATTGGCGAGCCAGGCACGCAGCTGACCATGCGGACCTTCCACATTGGTGGTGCTGCATCGCGCGCTGCGATTGCGGCCAGTGTCGAGGCCAAATCCAACGGCAGCATCGGCTTCAACGCCACGATGCGCTATGTCACCAATGGCAAGAACGAACTGGTGGTTATCTCCCGCTCGGGTGAGATCGTCATTCAGGACGAACACGGCCGTGAGCGTGAGCGCCACAAAGTACCATACGGTGCAGTTTTGACCGTAAAGGCCGATCAAACGGTCAAGGCCGGTGCGATTCTCGCCAACTGGGACCCATTGACCCGCCCGATCATTACCGAGTTTGCGGGTAAGGCCCAATTTGAGAATGTCGAAGAAGGTCTGACCGTCGCCAAGCAAGTAGACGAGGTGACTGGTTTGTCAACCATGGTGGTCATTGATCCGAAGCGGCGCGGTGCTGCCAAGGTCATTCGTCCTCAAGTCAAACTGATTGACAGCACGGGCAACGAAGTCAAGATTCCGGGTACAGATCACTCGGTGACCATCGGCTTCCCGATTGGTGCGCTGGTGCAAGTACGTGACGGTCAGGACGTTCGCCCCGGTGAAGTTCTGGCTCGTATCCCGATCGAAGGACAAAAGACACGCGACATTACCGGTGGTTTGCCACGGGTTGCCGAGTTGTTTGAGGCTCGCTCACCCAAAGACAAGGGTGTTTTGGCAGAGATGACAGGTACCGTGTCGTTTGGCAAGGAAACCAAAGGCAAGGTTCGTCTGCAAATCACGGACCCTGAAGGCTCGATCTGGGAAGAACTTGTTCCCAAAGAGAAAAGCATCATCGTGCACGAAGGCCAGGTCGTCAACAAGGGCGAAAGCGTAGTGGACGGTCCTGCTGATCCTCAAGACATCTTGCGTTTGCTGGGTTCGGAAGAATTGGCGCGTTATATTGTTGACGAAGTTCAGGACGTGTACCGCTTGCAGGGCGTGAAGATCAACGACAAACACATTGAAGTGATTGTTCGTCAAATGTTGCGACGGGTGGTAGTTGAGAATGCAGGGGACTCCAGCTATATCAACGGTGAGCAGGTTGAGCGCTCCGAGATGCTCAATACCAATGACGCCTTGCGTGCAGAGGGCAAGATTGCAGCAACGTTCACTAACCTGCTGCTGGGTATCACCAAAGCGTCTCTCTCTACCGACAGCTTCATCAGTGCAGCGTCCTTCCAGGAGACCACTCGTGTTCTGACCGAAGCAGCCATCATGGGCAAACGGGACGAGTTGCGTGGTCTTAAAGAGAATGTCATTGTGGGTCGTCTGATCCCTGCTGGCACCGGCATGGCTTACCACGAAGCCCGCAAAGTTCGCGAGAACATGGATGATGTGGAACGTCGCGCCATTGCGGATGCAGAGGCTGCTGAGCTGGCAGGCGAAGCTGAAGCCGAGACGACAGAAACCAGTGAAGGTACGGCCGCCGAGTAAACTTCGGCTCGCTACGCGATTGATAACGCCTCAAGTCCAGTTGATGGTCTTGAGGCGTTTTTAATTGTGAGCCGAATGAGAGGTACTGGGTTCAATCGATTTTGGAGCCACTGCCGCGCCCGGCTCACCTTGGCCTAGCCAACTACAGGTTAGAAGATGGAAACAAAAGAACAAAATATACCTTTGTGGAGGCAGCTGCAAGGCGCTGCGTCAGTGCTACAGCAAGTGCGCTCTGGTATATCGGGAACTGCTGCGTTGGCCCCTGTGCCATCCGAATTGCGCCCTGGTGTGCAAGCTCTGGTGTTCCAGGCATTGCGATCACTGGGACGTGCCCAGGCGCTGCGCCAGCTGCTCGTCCAGCGGGCTCCACCGCCAGCGGCTGACGCTCTGCTTTGTACTGCCCTGGCCTTGGGGTGGCACGAACAAGATGCACCCTATGAGGTTTTTACGCTGGTCAACCAGACCGTTGAGGCCGCCAAGCGAAGTCCGGCAACTCAGGCACAAGCCAACTTCATCAATGCCTGCCTGCGTCGATTCATGCGGGAGCGCGACACGCTCGTCTCACAGACAGACAAAAATTCCGTAGCAGTATGGAACCATCCCCAGTGGTGGATTGATCGCCTTCAGAAGGAATGGCCTAGCGATTGGCAAGCCATTCTCGCTGCCAACAATCGACACGCGCCCATGACACTGAGGGTCAATGTAAGACAAAGCAACGTGGCCGCCTTCTTGAAAAAATTGGATGCAACAGGTTTGCAAGCTACCGCGACGGGGCAGGCCGGAGTGACGCTGCTTCATCCCTGTCCGGTGCAAGACATCCCTGGATTCAGCAAAGGCGAGGTATCCGTACAGGACGCTGCAGCCCAACTTGCTGCACCGTTGCTATTAAGCGGCTTGGCCTCCACGACGCCGTTGCATGTGCTCGATGCTTGCGCTGCGCCAGGAGGAAAAACAGCCCATCTGCTGGAGTTCACCAACTGCACGGTCACAGCGCTGGAGGTTGACCCACTGCGTTGCGAAAAAATTCACCAGACGCTTCACCGGTTGAATCTGGAGGCCAATGTGGTCGTAGCCGACGCTGCAAACGTCCCGAGCTGGTGGGATGGAAAGCTTTTTGACGCCATTCTGCTGGACGCGCCCTGCTCTGCCGCCGGCATTGTGCGGCGTCACCCTGATGTGAGATGGCTAAGACGCGAGACGGATATTGGCCAACTGGCTGGCATCCAAAGTCGACTACTCAAAGCACTTTGGCGCACGCTGAAGCCAGGTGGACGCTTGCTGTACTGCACCTGCTCTGTTTTCAAAGCGGAAGGCGCACACCAGATCGAAGCGTTTCTTGCACGCAACACAGATGCAAATTTGCTGCCCTCGCCCGGACATTTATTACCCGGCGATAGCGCTCCTGGCGGCGCTGCCCTGGACAATCCTTATGGTGATCATGACGGTTTTTATTACGCATTGCTGGAAAAACGTTCGGCTTGACCTGCTCAGCTTGCTTGCCTGTGTCTGCCTGTTTTGGGGGCAGGCAGGCTTGGCGCGGGCGCAATCGTCAGCCGCGGAAATTTCTCATCTTAAATTTGACCGAGCGGACGACAGCGTTGTACTCTCGGCCACAGTTGACTTTGAGTTGTCTGCCGCAGTCGAGGACGCGCTGCGCAAAGGGGTCGCCATGGTTTTTTTTGCCGAAGCGACGGTCTACCGACAACGTTGGTACTGGATGAGCAAGAAGGTTGCCAACGTTCAACGACACATGCGCTTGACCTACCAGCCGCTCACCCGTCGCTGGAGACTTAATGTCACGTCGGATCTGGTTGCCAATGCAGCCATGGCGCTCAATCAAACGTTTGAATCCCTGCCAGACGCGCTAGCTGCGGTTCAGCGTATCTCACGCTGGAAAATCGCAAATATTTCAGAGATCGACTTTACCCAAGCGCACTCTGTGGAGTTCAGCTTCAGCCTGGATGTTTCGCAATTGCCTCGTCCTTTTCAAATTGGTACGCTGGGCCAGTCCGACTGGACGGTTGCGGCATTCACCCGGCAAGCTCTGCTTTTGGAGAGCCCAAAGTGAGTAGGTCGAACAGGGTGAACGGCTCAACCGGTCGATTCAACGTTAAAAAAAGTCCTCGCGCCTTTCGCTGGGCTGTAGGTGCTGGCTTGGCCGCCGTGGTGGCCATTGGTCTGGTGCTGTTGTTCCTGCTGACTCAAGCGACGACCAACCGGGCCATGTACGAGCGCAACTACACGCGACTCTTTGCACTCAACGTCGTGGTCGCCACCCTGCTGTTGCTCGTCATCGCCTGGATTGCCTACCGTTTGGTCGTCCGTTTGCGCAAAGGCAAGTTTGGCAGCCGACTGTTGATCAAGCTGGCCGCCGTTTTTGCCTTGGCTGGATTTGCCCCCGGGATTTTGATTTATGTGGTGTCGTATCAATTTGTGTCGCGCTCGATTGAGAGCTGGTTTGACGTCAAGGTTGAGGGTGCGCTGGATGCCGGCATCAATCTGGGACGCGTCACGCTGGAAACCCTTTCCAATGACTTGGCCACCAAGGCACGCGCCACGTCATCTCAATTGGCAGAAACGGCGGACATCAGTGCTGCCTTGCCGCTGGAACGCGCGCGGGAACAACTCGGCGCCAGCGACCTTGTGCTGTGGAGCGCCTCCGGCAGGTTGATTGCAGCCGCAGGCCAGTCGCGCTATTCGCTCAAACCACAACGCCCCACCCAGCAACAAATTCGCGCAGCCAGATCGCAACGGTTCATTACCTGGATTGACGGGCTTGACGAGCCTCTTGCGGGGCCGGACGACAAGCCGCGCATCAACGCACTCGTGATGATGTCCAACAGCAGCCTGGGGTCTTTGGGGGAATCACGCTACCTTCAAGTCACCCAAATGCTGCCAGCGACACTGGTGGCCAATGCACTGGCGGTCACGGAGGCCAATCGCGAGTACCAGGAACGAGCATTGGCTCGAGACGGTCTGCGTCGCATGTACATCGGCACGCTCACGCTCAGCTTGTTTCTTGCCGTGTTTGGCGCGATCTTGTTGGCTGTTGTCTTTGGAAATCAGATCGCTCGCCCCCTCTTGTTATTGGCTGATGGCGTGCGACAGGTGGCAGCCGGAGACTTGACGCCCAAGCCCACACTGCAGGGCAAGGACGAAATGGATGGCTTGACGCGTTCGTTTGCCGACATGACCCAACAACTGGCTGATGCCCGACAGTCCGTGCAAACCAGCATGAGCCAAGTCAACGCCGCCAGAGCCAATTTGCAGACCATATTGGACAATCTCACCTCGGGCGTCATGGTGCTGGACTCCAACGGCGTGATTCAATCCTCCAACCCTGGCGCCACGCGCATCCTTCGGCTCCCGATGGCCACCCATCAAGGCCAGCGGTTGGCTGACATTGAAGGTCTGCAGACCTTTGGCAACGGCATACAGGCCCAGTTCGATTCATTTCTGGGCACACGCAGCGAACATGGGCTGGACCATTGGCAGCAATCGTTTGAAATTGGAAACACTGCGGCCGCACTGACGGGCAGGCAAGCCGACGAAGCCCTTATTTTGGTGGCTCGTGGCGCCGAATTGCCCGGCGCCACGCGGCTGCTGGTCTTTGACGACATCTCTGAAATCGTGTCGGCCCAACGTTCCCAGGCCTGGGGCGAAGTGGCCAGACGTCTGGCCCATGAAATCAAGAACCCCCTGACGCCCATTCAACTGTCCGCCGAACGGCTGGAGATGAAACTTTCTGGCAAAGTCGCGCCAGCCGAGCAAGCCATTCTTGTCAAATCCGTCAAAACCATTGTTGATCAGGTTGACGCCATGAAGCGGCTAGTGAACGAATTTCGGGACTATGCGCGCTTGCCGGCAGCGGAGTTGATCCCGGTTGATCTCAATGCCCTGGTCGTCGATGTCATGCACCTGTATGCCAGTGAAACCATGCCCGTGCCAGTGCAGGTCGACCTGGATGCACGTTGCCCCAAAGTGCTGGGAGATCCGCAGCAATTGCGCCAAGTCATACACAACCTGACCCAAAATGCCCAAGACGCCTCAGAATCTTCTGGCCAAAGCGGTGACCCTCAACCCGTCACGATCAGAACCCAATGGCTGGAACAGGCGGGACGGGTCCGATTGAGCGTCATTGACTTTGGCACTGGATTTCCAGAGCACATT
>JAUXQA010000266.1 GCA_030683195.1 Rhodoferax sp.
AGCACCGTGTTGCTCACGTCCTTGACGGGCTGTTTGGCCTTGAGCTTGGCGGTCACCCAGTCCTGCACATGGGGCAGCAGGGGGCCTTGCTCTCCGGTGGGGACGAGCAGCAGTTTGCCGGCGACGGTGCCGGCTTGGGTGACTTTTAGTTCGGTAGCGGGCATGGTGATTTATACGTCAAAGCCTCAGAGGGTTGCCAGATCCGGTGCCTGGTACACCAGCACCTTGAGCGCGCGCTCGGGCGACACATCGGCAAACGCGGGCGGGTTGGGCAGGCGCTGCACAAACATTAGCTCCGGTGCCTGCTCCTGCATATGGGTTTGCAGAAAGGCCGTGTCCAGCTCGGGCGCATTCAGGCACACCAGTGCGTGGCCGCCGGGTGCCAGCAGTTCGGGCAGGCGGCGCAGCAGGCGGGCGTAGTCTTTGGTGGCGACAAAGCTGCCCTTCTGGTAGCTGGGCGGGTCCAGGATGATCAGGTCGTAGGGCCCGCCGCGCGTGATCTTGCCCCAGGTCTTGAAGATGTCGTGTGCCAAAAAGCTGGCGCCGGTGTTGAAGCCGTTGAGCCGGTGGTTTTGCTGGCCAATCGCCAGCGCGCCCTGGCCCATGTCCACATTGATGACTTGCTTGGCGCCTGCCTGCAGCGCCACCACCGAAAAGGCGCAGGTGTAGGCAAACAGGTTGAGCACCTTGAACGCATAGGTCTTGGGGTGCGCGGCCACATGCTGGCGCACCCAGCGGCGGCCCGCAGCCATGTCCAGAAACAGGCCATGGTTTTGCCCGCGCAGCACGTGCACCTTGTACTGCGTGCCATCTTCTGTGACCACGTGCGGGTCGGGCACGGCACCGGCCATCAGCCGAGTATCCGCATGGCCCTCGGCCCGGCACTGGAACACCCAGTTCAGCGGCTGGTCAGGCGCAATCTGCGCCCAGCGTGCAGCCAATGCCGCGCCCAGTGTGGCCAGCGTGTCGTCGTCCACCGGCGCAAAGCTGGTGAGCACCAGCACCGGCGGGTAAGCGTCTAGCGCCCAGTGCTCGCAGCCAGGGTGCAGGCCACCACGGCCGTGAAAGAGGCGCTGGGCGTCGTGGGGCAGGTCCATCGTGGCGATGGTGTGGAGGAGGGATTGCACAGGGCGAATTGCAAAGAAAAGGTTGCCAAGTGTATGCACCGTGGTGCCACATGCGCTGGAGGAGGTCGCAACGCACTTCACAAATTTTTACAGCGCATGCAAGCTTGTTTACGCGCTTTTGCACAGTAGCCAACGCAGATTTACACGCCACCGAGACCATGGAGGTCCCTTAACTCGGACCCTTAACCCGGTTCTCTCCATGAAAAAACTCTTTCTAACGACGGTCGCATTGGGTGCATTTGCCGCCTCTTCCGCTTTTGCAGCGGGTCCGGTCGATCTCTCGGGTTTCAGCATCGGCGCCAACGCCGAACTGTCCACCGGATCAACCAGCGCGACCGATGGAACGTCTGACACCGGAAAGACCACGGCCCTGGGCTTGCAAGCCCGTTACGACTGGGCATTGGCCCCCAACTTCGCCATCGGCCTGGGCGGCTCTTACAGCTCGGGCAACCACCAGGCTGGCACCTACGCCAATGGCACCGCGGCCAGCATCAACAACCGGTACTCGATTGATGTGATCCCCACCTACGCGCTGGCCAACAACTTCCAGCTGTACGGCAAGCTGTCTTCCATCTACGGCTCTGCCGCGTCCAATGACGGCAGCAGCACCAACGATGTGCAAGGTGTGGGCTACGGTATTGGTGTGCGCCAGATGCTGGATAAAAACATGTACTGGCAAGCCGGTTACGACCTGAACCAGTTCAGGGATGTGACCTTTGCCACCGGCACCACATCGAGCCTGAAAGAGAACGTGTTCTCGTTTGGTATCGGCTACAAGTTCTGACCTGATCGCGGCCAGGTTACGTTTCTTCACATTTGAATCGGCATGCATGGCTGCGTGTGTGTGAGCGCGCACAGAAGCGGTGAGCCCATTGCGGCACTCTCGGGTTTCCGCTGCATGCCAGCCGATTCATCAAGTGATGGCCATGCGTTTCAAACCTTACCGAGGACGATTTATGTCAATCTCTAAAGCTTCCCATACACCATCTCCCAACCACTCCCTTCTGCGCCCGGCCTTGGCGGCAATCGCACTGATGGCATGCGCAGCGGTGGGGCAAGCGGCAACCAACGAACCGACCCCCAACAAAGAGAAATTGGAGAAAATCGAAAACAAGGTCGAGAAGACGGTTTCTGACAGCTTGATCACAACCAAAGTGAAGGCCGAAATCCTTGCCAATAGCGCATCCAAGGCCTTCAAGGTGAGCGTCACCACCAAGGGCGGCGTGGTGTCACTGAAGGGCAAGTTGCCAACGCAAGACGCTGCCGACTTGGTGAAGAAAATCGCTGAGGGCGTCAAGGGTGTCCAAAGTGTGGACGTGTCCGGTCTCTCCGTGGAAATTGCCGGCTAGACCAGCCCGGCCGCAGCAACCACAAGCCGGTTGCATGCGGCCGGCGCAATGTTGCTTGTTCATTGGGCTGGCTGAGTTGAGTGGCTACCGTGTATGGGAGACGTAGGCTATCGCCGCCAAGCTGAGGCGTCTACAGACTGAAAGTGGTCTTTCACAGCGCTCCAAAGCGGTCGTTTACTTCGTAGTAAGTGAACTGCAGCGGCGTGCATATCGGATATAGCTGCAAAAACAGAGGCTGATCTCGTGTTTCTACGCCCAGATTCACCCGAACGGGGGATAGCAAATTCCTGACACCTGATTTACCGTCTCTTCCGACAAGAGTGATCTCACCTGCAAGAGTCACCGCCTTTGCCGTAGGCCAGCGTCTGATCGATGCTCACTACCGCGGAATGATTTAGCAAGAGACAGCCCTGGGGCAACTCTTTGAATTCACTGAGGAGCGCAAAAACATGACCACTATTTCGAATGCGACTACTGAATCCAGCACTGGGACTCGCCTTGGACGCATTGTTGTCGCCACGAAGGTGATTCTTCATGAGAACAATGTTCCTCAAGAAAAAGTACCGGGTACGACGCTGGTACTTTCGGACGAAGGTAAGGCGCTCTTCGAACAAAGCTTGGTATCAACCGAAGAAGATGCCGCCACCGCGCAATCTCATGTGAAACCACGCATAGTAATCATTGGCGACGAAGATCCTGAAACCGTGCGTGCGAAATTTCGCAGCATGAGTGCTGAGGACAAAGAGGTGTTTGTGCAGCAAAGATTGTCGGGTTTTGATAAAGCAATGAAAATTGTGCAGCAAGTAGAGGAAAGAAGGTCGACGCAATCGGGACAACCATTCGAAGTGGAGAAGAGCGATTCTTTTAATCGCGAACTCTTTGAAGCTGGGACTAGGCGCACAGTCGAGTTTTTGTCCTCTTCTAAGCCCATTGAAGTTAGTAGTGGAATTGATGTAACCAAAGACTTTATAAGGTCCGACAAAATTGTTAGTAATACGGAATACGATCAAAAGTTAGCCGTTTCAAACGCAAATTTGGCAGCCTCGCGTGCAAATGAAGCGAAAGCATTCCGCTACGAAGAAAACCATGCCATCACCTTGCCAAATATTTCCGATCTGACGCTTGAAGTAGCGAAGACGTCCCTTGGGATTGCCGAATCCATCGTCAAGAAACGTGAGGACGTAGGACTAAGTGTTCGCGGGCGCTATGGTGACAAGTCCATCTCCGATATGAAAACCTATCTCACTTCGATCAAGGACCATATCAGTAAGCTCGAAGTTGGATTAGCAACCTCCGAGACAAGGTCGAAACAGGAGTTGGGTACAAAGTAGATACCCTTGCTTCAAGCAGATATTCACCGAAGACAGCAC
>JAUXQA010000274.1 GCA_030683195.1 Rhodoferax sp.
CTGGTGAGCGCCATCCTGGCTGAACAAGATGAGGAGTGGATGACCGCAAAAATCTATCTGACCATGAAACCCTGACTCGGCGCGTAAACACCACATCTCAGAACCAGTTCGCGGAATTTACAGAAGAAAAGTTGCTTTATCGCTCAAGCTGCAGATTGTCCAGACATGCGCGCAGCCAGGAGCGTCCATTGCTGGAGTGGCTCTGCAGCACGGCATCAATACCAACATCGTGCACCGATGGATACGTGAGCATAGCCAAGGAATGCTGGTTGTCCATCCTCAGGAATTTGTGCCGGTCACATTGGGCAAGGAGCCTGAACCTGTTGCAACCAAACCGGACGTTGTGGCGGCCACGACAGAGATCCGCATGGAGTTGCGACGCGGCGCATCGTCGGTAACTGTGATGTGGCCGAGTGAACTGGCAGGCGTTTGTGGTGCTTGGCTGCGCGAGTGGCTGCGATGATCCGCATTGACGCGCTGTGGTTAAGCGTGCCTGAGGGCAGCGCAACAGCCAAAGTGATTGCGTACAGCCTGAACCGCTGGGAGGCACTGACGGCCTACCTGGATAACGGCGCTGTGCAGATCGACAATAACCATATCGAGAATCTGATGCGGCCATGGGCGATGGGAAGGAAAGCCTGGCTCTTCGCCGGCAGTGAACTGGCCGGCCAACGTGCTGCCGTCGTGATGAGCTTGTTGCAGTCCGCAAAGCTGCATGGGCATGATCCGTGGGCTTATCTCAAGGACGTGCTCACGAGACTGCCTGGCCACATGAACAGTCGCATCGAGGAACTGCTGCCAAACCAGTGGCAACCGCAATCCTGAATTAGACCAACGGTCAAGGTGCCGTGACCAGACGCTTACTGAAGGCCGACCGATAGGCTGAGATATTGTGCGTGATGAACATCATGCACACCATTGCGAGCGACGCTCGCACCACCAAAGTTCCAAAGCGCCGGCACTACCCCACTGAGCTCAAGCTAAAGATTGTCCAGACATGCGCCCAGCCAGAGCGCCCATTGCTGGAGTGGCCAGTTTCAATGAGTCCTTGGTGTGGCCAACAGCATGGACTGTCGGGGCGGAGCCTTTGTCAAAATTTTTGTCGAAAGCTTGTGGCGCACCGTCAAGCGCGAAGACGTGTACTTTTTGTCCTCTATTGATCTGTCGGGAGAGACTGAAAATCAGGTGCCAAGGCGTATCAACTCAGCGGCCCCTTGGGCCGGGTGAGTCAGGTGCTTGAGCGTCAAGCGGTAGGTGTCAAGGTCGAAAGCCAGTGTGCTGCGCCGCGTTGACAGCGCTTCGGCCAGCTCAGCCTCGTCATGGACAGTGGCCAGATGGCACCATTGCTCAAAGATGTGAATGTCTGTGCGGCCACTTTGCGGGTTGTGCTCTCTCAAGCCCACCTTGCCGTGGTGAGGCCACACCTGAAGCTTGTTGGCACTGAGTGCCAGCTGTAATCGCAGGCGGTGAAGTTCAGGCTTTTCCTCGCCACAGCATACACCTTTGCATCGCCCAATCTGGTGGGCAAAGCAGCGGCCCTTGACTGACTCCAAGCCCAACGCGATAGGGCACAGGCTATGTTTGTCCGCCAACTCACGCAGTGTGCTGATAGCCTGGTTCTTGGAGCGATATACGCCGTATAGCTGGCCAAATTCCGTGGGCTTCAGGTCTTGGCCGCGCACCAACGTCAGGAGCGGGCGGGCCAGCGGGTTGGAGTCGAGACGCCACGCACACAGGGTGCTGCTGCGGCGCAACTGGCGGTTGTGCACGGGCTGTCTTTCTTTCACCAAGCGAGCCTCTAAGAGCAGGGCGCCGAGTTCGCCGGCGGTCTCGATCCATTCGATGCGTCTAATTTCCTGGGCAATTCGCATCTCCCGCGCTTCCCGGGTCGCCGCTTGAAAGTGCGACATGACGCGGCTGCGCAGCTTGATGCTCTTACCAATGTACAGCGGCAGCGGTCCTTCGCCAAAAAAAAGGTAGACCCCAGGTGTCTCGGGGATTTGGCTGACATCGGTGTCGAGTTGAGGCGGGAGTGCGGCGCTGCTTTGCAACAGCGTCTGGGCGTGGCGGCTGATGTGAGCTGCGCCCAGCTCCTGGGAGGCCATGCCGAGCCAGGCCAGCACCATATCCACGTCGCCCATAGCCCGATGGCGGGCAAGGGTGGTGAGGCCGTGGCGCTGCATGATGGCGTCCAGGCCGTGACCTTTGTGCTGCGGATACAACTGGCGCGACAAGCGCACGGTGCATAGCGTCTTGACGCGCAGCGGCACGTTCATACGGGAAAATTCGTTAAGCAAAAAACCGTGGTCAAACCGCACGTTGTGGGCTACCAGCACGGCGCCGTCCAGCAACTCCAACAAGTGATGGGCCACCTCGTCAAAGCCGGGTGCATCCTGCACCATGGCATTACTAATGCCGGTGAGGTTCTGGATGAAGGTTGAAATGGTGGTGCCGGGGTTGACCAGCGTGCTCCAGCGCGCCACCTCTTGACCACCTTCCATGCGCACGGCAGCAATCTCTGTGATTCGGTCATGCACCGGGTTGCCCCCGGTGGTTTCCAGATCAAGCATGACATAACAGGGCAACATAGGAACTTGGGATGAGGTCAGCAAAACATCAGAGCGAGCCAGGCCGGATCGTCCAGAACGTGGGTCAACAGGTAATCACTGGCGCGGTAGAACCACAGTTCTGCACGCGCCTGAAGATCAGGCGATATCAAAGGCATGAATGGCAAAATGGCCGGCTCGGCGGTCGGAGAAGTAGCGTTCCAGGGTTTCTTTGACGGTACGAAAGGCAATCTCGTCCCAGGGAATCTCGTCTTCGGCAAAGAGACGCGCTTCGATGGTCTCGTGGCCAGGATCAAACACATCGCTGAGCAGGCGGGCCCGGTAAAACATATGTACTTGGCCGACCCGAGCCACATTGACCAGTGAGAAGAACCCTTCCACCTCGAACTGCGCACCGGACTCTTCCACCGTCTCGCGCGCGGCCCCTTCGGCAACGGTTTCGTTCAACTCCATAAACCCTGCTGGCAGCGTCCACTTGCCCCAGCGAGGTTCTATGTTTCGTTTGCACAGCAGCACCTTGTTCTCCCAATAGGGTATGGTCCCCACCACATTGAGGGGGTTTTCATAGTGAACGATATGGCATACGGTGCAGACGGCGCGCGCCTTGGTGTCACCGTCATCCGGTGTGCGGTAAGCCACCGCGGCGCCGCAATCTTTGCAGTGTTTGATCGGGTTTCTAAGCATGGTTGCAGTGTAAAGCGGCCCCTACACCACCCGAACTTGAAGGTTTTCCAGCCCAGTGACAGCTCCGACCAGCATGTCGCCTGCCACCACGGCGGCCACGCCCTCTGGCGTGCCTGTGTAGATCAGGTCACCGGGTTGCAACTCCCAGGCGGCAGACAGGTGCTCAATGGTCTCAGCGATGTTCCAGATGAGTTTGGCAATGGTGCTGCGCTGGCGGCACTGGCCGTTGACCTGCAAGGAAATTTCAGCTTCACTGACTTGGCCGGCAGCGCTGAAGGGGGTGATAGGGCCGATGGGGGCAGACTGATCGAATGCTTTGCCGATGCACCAGGGGCGACCTTGTTTTTTCATCTCGTTTTGCAGGTCACGCCGGGTCATGTCCAGCCCCACAGCATAGCCGAAAATGTGCCGGTGCGCTTCTGCTGCTTTGATGTTCTTGCCGCCTGAGCCGATAGCCACCACCAGTTCGATTTCGTGGTGCAGGTTCTGCGTCAGACTAGGGTAGGGCATGATTCCGGTGTCGCCTGCGTTCACCACAATCAAGGCGTCGGTGGGCTTCAAAAAGAAGAAAGGCGGCTCACGGCCGGTAAATCCCATTTCTTTGGCGTGCTCTTCGTAATTACGGCCAACGCAATATACACGGTGCACTGGAAAGCGCAGAGGTGAACCCACGACGGGGACCGACACAACAGGCGCAGGGCCAAAGGTGTAATTCATAGCAATTCTGGTGTTCAAGAAGAGTTGGTTCAGGCGGATTTGGCGACGAGTTCAAAGTGTTCCACCATGGGCGGGGCAGCAAAAAACGGTCCGACAATCGCGCGCCACTGGGCGAAGGCGGGCGACTCACGAAAACCTACGGTGTGGTCTTCCAGCGTGTCCCAAAAAATTTGAAGCACGTAGCGCTCTGTGCTTTCGATGCCCCGGTTCACCTTGTAGCCCTGAAAGCCTTTGGCTTGGTGAATCACAGTCTGCAGGCCGCGCTGGATGGCTTCTTCAAAGGCGGCATTCTGGCCAGGCTGGATGCGGATGTCGGCAAGTTCGAGGATCATGAATTGGCTCCGTTGGGGGATGAGTTGTTATTGGGTGAGCTAGTCTACCGCTTGGGACCGCAAACAAGCGTGCGGTATGCTGGCGCCCATGCAAACCGAAAACTTCATCCCGGGCAAAGATGTCTCGCTCGAATCCACTATCAAAACCATGCAGGGCAAGCTGCAAAAGTTGGGGTTTCACATTGAAGAGCGCAGCTGGCTCAACCCGGTAGACGGCATTTGGTCGGTGCATATTCGGGACCGGGATTGCCCGCTTCTATTTACCAACGGCAAGGGTGCCACACGCTTGGCCTGCCTCGCCAGCGCGCTGGGCGAGTTTTTTGAGCGTCTCGCAACCAATTATTTTTGGACCCACTACTACCTCGGCCCGAAGGTTGCTGACCGTCACTATGTGCATTACCCGCAGGAGCGCTGGTTTGAGGTGGGACCTGACAATGCGTGGCCCACGGGGCTGCTCACGCCGGGGTTGCAGAAGTTCTATAACCCCCAGTGCAGCATCGACGCCAGCAGTTTGGTGGAATTCAACTCGGGTAACGTCGAGCGCGGTATTTGCGCGATTCCGTATGTCCGCCAACGCGATGGTGTGACTACTTATTTCCCCGTCAACATCGTTGGCAACCTGTACGTCAGCAACGGGATGTCGGCCGGCAATACTCAAGCCGAGGCCCGGACTCAGGCGCTGTCGGAAATTTTTGAGCGCAATGTCAAGGCTCGCATCATCAGCGAAGGCATTTGCCTACCGGATGTGCCCGATGCCGTGATTGCCCGCTATCCGCGCATTGCAGCAGGCATCAAGGCGCTGCGTGATGCCGGCTTTGGGATTTTGGTGAAAGACGCTTCCTTGGGTGGCCAGTATCCAGTGATGAGTGTGACCCTATTGCATCCTGAAGATCAGGGTTGTTTTGCAAGCTTTGGCGCGCATCCCCGGTTTGAGATTGCGCTGGAGCGGGCCCTGACCGAATTGCTGCAGGGCCGTGCGCTGGACTCTCTGGGCGGTTTCCCCGCACCCGGATTTGATCTGGAAGAAGCCGCCAGCTCCACCAATATCGAGATCCATTTTGTGGATTCCAGTGGCGTGATTCATTGGAAGTTTTTGGGCGATGTGCCTGACTACGCATTTTGTGACTGGAATTTCTCCACGACCACAGCAGAAGACTACGAGTGGGCTGTGGATCGCATCCATAAGGAGAAACGCGACATTTATGTGGCGGACTTCACCCACCTCGGAATCTATGCTTGCCGCATTCTGGTGCCTGGCATGTCCGAGATCTACCCGGTAGCCGACCTGGAGTTCGAGAACAACAGTGTGGGCAATGACATGCGTGAAGCCATTCTGCACTTGTCTGATCTGGACGACGAGGAGTGCGCCCACTTGCTGGAGGCACTCAATGAATCGTCGCTGGCCGACCACAGGCCCGTGGCCGCAGTGATTGGCATGGCCGCCGACGCCGGCTCGTTCTGGAGTGACTTGCGCGTGGGTGAACTCAAGACCTTGCTGGCCCTGGCGGTGGGTGACGAATCTGCCACCCTGGAGGGCTGCGACTGGATCAGGCATTTTGCACAAGCCAATCCCCAGCGTCGCCAGGTGTATGCCTGCATTGAGAGTTTGATCAACCTGGCTGACATGGGCGACACCGGGCCTTACCTGGATGCCTTGCGCCAGTTGTATGGTGCGGGCGCGGTGGCGCAGGCTCACGCGCTCATCATGCAGACTGATCGTTTCATGGGCTTGTCGGCACCTGGGTTGATGCTGCATGGATGCGAAATGCACCAGAAATTGCTGCAGGCCTACGACAAAGTGCATGTCCGGTCGAGCAATCTGTAAGGGCCGACTCTGAATGCACCCGGACTGGCTTATTCCCCAATGGCCCGCCCCCCGGGGCGTACAGGCCGTGTGCACCACGCGGGCTGGCGGGCAGTCGTGTGTGCCTTATGACAGCTTCAATTTGGGTGACCATGTCGGGGATACCCCGGAAGATGTCGCTGCAAACCGCACCACACTTGCGCAGGCCTTGGGCGCAAAACCTGTATTTTTATCTCAAGTGCATGGCACCCACGTGAAATGGCTGGGTGCAGACACCGCCCAAGGCACTGCTGCCGATGCCTGCATGACTGACCAGCCCGGGCTGGCTTGCACCATCATGGTGGCTGATTGCCTGCCTGTGTTGTTTGCTCACAAAAACGGTGGCTGTGTGGCTGCAGCGCATGCTGGCTGGCGTGGCTTGGCTGGCGAGGGTGGTGCTGGTGTCCTGGATGCGGTTATAGAGCGTTTTAAGGCTCTAGCCGGCGTAAATAAAGGGTCAGATGCTTCTGAAGTAATAGCATGGCTGGGCCCGTGTATTGGCCCTGACGCCTTTGAAGTGGGTGAGGAGGTTCGCGCTGCGTTTGTCGCGCAGGACCCGGCTGCACGCGTTTTGTTCAGGCCGGCTCACGTAGCCGCACCGGCCGCCCCCAAATGGCTGGCTAACCTGCCCGGCTTGGCCCGACTGCGTTTGGCAGCGCTTGGAGTTCACGGCGTTTACGGTAACGACGGGCAGGTTGACTGGTGCACGGTCAGCAACACTTCAAGGTTTTTCTCTTACCGGCGGGACCGGGTCAGCGGCCGTTTCGCCGCCTGCATCTGGCGCAGTTGAATGGGCGGCCGCCAACTCCGCAGCTTCGCGTGCCTTGATCGCCCGGCGGCGAGTGGGCGCGCCCATGACATACATCACCAAAACGATCGGTGCCACGCCGTAAAGCACAAACGTGATCACTGCACCCAAAATCGTGCCGTTGGAGTGGGTAGCTTCGGCCACTGCCATCATCAGGGCAACATACAACCAGGCGATGGGCACAATGTACATGGGGCTTGAATTCTTTGAAAGATTGAAAAAATGTCAGGGTTTCGAAGGGCGTCACCTGAGATACTTCAGTATGAGCCGGCTGGACTTCCCAATATACAAGTAACGACAACGAGGACACAACATGACACCGGATTCCCCTGAATTTTGGGCGCAATCGGCGCAAGAGCTTCAAGACAACTTGAAAGAGGGTTGGGCCAAGGCTTTTCAGTCTTTTCAGAACATGGACCTGGGGGCCTCGGGCGCGGCACTTACTGCCCCCGCCGCCACAACGCCCAACATCAGTTTTGCCCCTGAAAAGCTGCAGGAACTGCAGCAGCAGTACCTCAAGGAAGCCGCCGGCCTGTGGTCGCAGGGTGTGGGCAAAGCCGATGACAAGCGTTTTTCAGCAGAAGCCTGGAGTGCCAACCCTTTGGCTGCCTTTTCGGCGGCCACTTATCTGCTCAACACCCGCGCCCTGATGGGCCTGGCCGATGCCGTCCAGGCCGATGCCAAGACCCGGGCCCGCATTCGCTTTGCCGTTGAGCAACTGGCTGCTGCGGCGGCTCCCAGCAACTTTTTGGCTTTCAATGCCGAGGCGCAAAAGAAAGCCATTGAGACCAAAGGCGAGAGCATTGCCAAAGGCATGCAAAACCTGATGCACGACATGCGCCAGGGCCATGTGTCCATGACCGACGAAAGCGTGTTTGAGGTCGGCAAGAACGTCGCCACCACCGAAGGCGCTGTGGTGTTTGAGAACGAGCTGTTCCAGTTGATTGAGTACAAGCCGCTCACGCCCAAGGTTTATGAAAAACCGTTCTTGCTGGTTCCACCGTGCATCAACAAGTTCTATATTCTGGATCTGCAGCCAGAGAACTCGCTGATCCGCTATGCCGTGGCGCAGGGCCACCGCACTTTCGTGGTGAGTTGGCGCAATCCTGATGCCTCACTGGCGCAAAAGACCTGGGACAACTATGTCGAAGACGCAGCGATCAAGGCGATCAGCGTGACGAAAGACATC
>JAUXQA010000275.1 GCA_030683195.1 Rhodoferax sp.
CATGTCTTTCAGAAAAATTTAGGCGTTCAGAGCTTCAAAGAGCAACTTGTCTTGCCCGTCATTGCTCAGCCGGACTTGGGCTGGTTTGCCTTGTACATCGGGGGGCAAGGGAGATTCGCTGGTGCGGTAAATGCCCGCAATGGAGATCAGCTCTGGCTCCAGGCACAGTGAAAAAATACGTGCCTCGGTATTGCCCGTGGCACCAGCCATCGCTTTGCCACGCAGAGGCGCGTAAACATGAATATTGCCATCGGCCACCACTTCAGCACCTTGGTTGACCATGGCCAGAACGACCAGATCGCAACCCTTGGCGTAAACTTTTTGCCCTGAACGCAAGGGCTTGTCGATGACCATCGTGGGCGTAGGAAAGATGGCGGGAATTGCCTCTGGTGCAACGTCAGGGGTTTGCTCTGGAACAACAGGGCTTGGAGGTGGCCGCGTTTTGTGGGCCTCGATCACTGTTTCAACCAATCCAAGATCCCGACAAGCAGCCATCCAGTCGGATGAAGCACCTCTTACTGCAATGGGAACCAGGCGGCAGGTTCTCAATGTTGTCAGCAATGGCACGATGCTTTGAACAGGTGCTTCAGGCGGGAAATGCGAGAAATCCAGCACCAGGCCGTCGTGATCAAAAAAATCCGGGCTTTCACCTGCAGGGCCGAACTGTTGCGCAACGTCAGCGGCGAGTTGCTTGAAGTCATTGGTTTTGAGGATCAACGCCACCAACGGTAGATCCGCACTCTTTATTTCAAACGTTGCAGGTAAATGACCGGAGGGTTGACCTGCAGCAGAAATGGACATGGCAAAAATTTGAGGGGGCGTAGTGGTTGAGCACGTAAAAAATCAGGCTTGCCAGAAAACTGAACAAGCCTCAATCCAAATCAATTTTACTTGATGGCATTGCCAAAAGTGCTTGATTGAGCCGACTTCTTTCAACCTCAATTGATTTAAATCGCATGAAAAAAAACCGCCAATTTTTTGACGGGAAGTTGGCTTGTTCTTATCTTCTAATTATTCTATTTTTAAATAGTAGTAGTAGATAGTGTGAGCCTCTTTCTGTGGACAAGGTTATTTTATCTATATAAATCAATAGCTTGAACTACTCCAACCCCTGTGTGGGTTCATGCTTTTCAACTGTACCCGTAAATTGGATAACTCCAGGTTTTTTGATTTTCCTGTGGATAAGTTGTCAATTTCAGTGAATCTGTCCACAGGTTTATCCTTTGACAGAGGATGAAGATATCTCTAGGCAATGCGATCTTGTTGAGTTGTTGTTTTAACTGTTGTTCGAGTTGGATGAGGGTTGACAGCGCTGTGTCACACATCCATCAGGTTGATCTGTATCAAGACCCTGAAATTCACTCGGTGTCATCCTTGGGAAAAATACAGGAGACAGTGATGGCCCATGAGAGTATTCGAGTGATTCGGGATGAACACGCAGCCCTGGCGGCGATGCTGCGGTCACTCGGCATGATGGTGGATCGGGGTCCTGCGGATGAGCCCGAGAATTTCTTCGATGTGTTGCGGGCGATGTTGTTTTATATCGACGAGTTCCCGGAGCGGCTGCATCACCCCAAGGAGTCCGAACTCCTGTTTCCCCCTGTCGGCCGTCTTGCGCCAGAGACCCAGGACGTGATTGACCGGCTGGAGCAGGATCACCTGAAAGGGGAGTCCGCTGTGCGGGAGTTGCAGCATTTGTTGCTGGCTTGGGAGCTGATGGGAGATTCCAGGCGCGCTGCTTTTGATGAAGCTGCCAAACGCTACAAAAATTTCTATCTGGACCACATGCGTCTGGAAGAAACGGTCATTCTTCCCGCAGCACAACGCGTGCTTGGCGATGCCGAGTGGAAGGCACTTGACGCGGCATTTGCCATTAATTGCGACCCATTGACCGGCAAATACCCGCGCGACCCTGTTTACGACCGTCTTTTCACCCGCATCGTGATGCGGGCGCCAGCGCCTATCGGGCTGGGCGAAGCCTAGAGAAGCTACTTTGGCTGAGCTGTCCAGCCAGGTTGCCAACATCTGATGTAGTCGGTCGTTTGAGACGGGGCGTGCCAGCCCCGGGCTTTCTTGCACAATGCAAGACACCATGCCCACCACTCCTGCACCTGTTCAGTCTCCTGCTCATGTCCCTCTGAGGCACATTGTCTGGCTTGCCTTGGCGCTCTCCACCGGGGCAGCGCTCTCCTTGGGAATCACCCGGTTCTCATATGGTTTGTTGTTGCCACCCATGCGTGCGGACCTGAATTGGTCTTACACGCTGGCCGGGGCCATGAACACAGTAAACGCTCTGGGGTATTTGCTCGGTGCCTTGATCACGCCTGGCTTGTTGCAGCGGCATGGGGCATCCCGCGTGCTGATGGTGGGTGCTGCGTTGGCCAGTGTCTTCATGGGCTTGAGTGGATTTTTTACAGATACGTTTTTTTTATTGACGCAGCGGCTGTTGGCGGGGGTGGCCAGCGCGCTGGTGTTCATTGCGGGCGGTTTGCTGGCGGCCCGGCTGGGCGCACTGCAGCCTGGCCGGGGCGGGTTTTTGATTGGGTTGTATTACGGGGGGACCGGCTTTGGCATTGTGCTTTCGGCTTTGCTTGTGCCTGCCGTTCTGGCGGCTGCATTGGAGTTGCCCCATGCCTGGGCCTGGGCTTGGTGGGCCTTGGCCCTGGCCTGTATGGCGGTGACTGCACTGTTGCTGTGGCCGGCCCGGGTTTTATTGCAACTGGCGCCAGTGACGGCGGCGGGGGACCGCGCTGCAGTGGCATTCAGCTGGCGTCCGTTGGGTTTTGCCCTGGCGGGTTACACGATGTTTGGTGTGGGCTACATCGGCTACATGACCTTTGTCATTGCGCTGCTGAAAGAGCAAGGCGCCAGTGGTGCAGAAGTGACGGTTTTTTATGCGCTGCTGGGGCTGGCGGTATTGGCGTCATCGCGCATTTGGGCCCACATGCTGGACCGCTACAAGGGTGGGCAGGTTTTGTCGCTGTTGTGCGGTTTGTTGGGCCTGGCCACGGTGTTGCC
>JAUXQA010000283.1 GCA_030683195.1 Rhodoferax sp.
AGGCCGGTACGGTCACACGCCGGCGGGCGTTCAACCTCGTCAAATGGACTTCAGC
Organism: Rhodoferax sp.; assembly: GCA_030683195.1. GTDB lineage: Bacteria > Pseudomonadota > Gammaproteobacteria > Burkholderiales > Burkholderiaceae_C > Rhodoferax. The sequence continues at coordinate 56 of JAUXQA010000283.1, forward strand.
CTGGCGCACGATGGACTCAACCATCGACATGAAGCCCACATGCGCGTCATCTTGCAGACACACCACGTCCAGCACCTGCTCGCCACTCGCATCAGCCGCATTGCGCTGGTCGATGAGCGGGATGCTGCCGGGGGGAAGCAAGCGCTCGGGCGGAAGGTTTTCGCAGCCCAGGCTCACCACCATCACCTCACCGCCAAAGTTGGGGTTCAGGCTGATGTTGCGCAAGGTGCGAATGGGCACGATGGCATCAGGCGCATCAATGGCCACGCCGCAGCCGTAGCCATGCTCAAGCGCCACCACGTCATCCACATTCGGGAATTTGGCGATCAACTGCGCCTTGATGCGCTGCACCGCAAAGTCCGTCACACCCGCCACGCACTGCACGGTTTGGGTGATGGCCAAAATATTGCGGGTGCCCACCGAGCCATCGGCGTTGCGGTAACCCTCAAAGGTGTAGCCCTCCAGGGGCGGCAGCGGCTCAGGTCTGACGGTGGCCGTGGGCAGGTTGTCCAGGCCGCGCGCGTCGGGCATGTCCAGCAGGCGCTCATGCACCCAACTCCCGGCCGGGATGTCTTTGAGGGCGTATCCAATCGGGATGCCATAGCGCAACACGGGAGCTTGCGACGGCAAATCAACCAGAGCGACCTTGTGGCCCTGAGGCACGCGGTCGAGCAGCACCAACCCACCGGGCAAGACCGTGCCCACGGCAAGCCCGCCGTCATTGGCGACGATGGCGACGTTGTCCAGCGCATGCATGCGGATGGTGAGCGGCGGGTTCGGGGGTTTGGGGACGTAGGGGGTAGTGGGGGCGATGGCTGACATACAGAGGTCTCCAGGGGAACAAGCACATGGACGGCGAAAACACGAGGTTATCAGACAACCTATCGGTGTTTTCCCTAAGTTTAATCATAATAAATGAGTTTTATACTCAGTTGTCTGACATGTGATCACAAAATTACGGAGCACTCACCATGCAAAACAACAAGCCTACTCCACGTCGCAGTTTCCTTAAAACAGCCGCCAGCACTGGTTTGGCCGCCCTGGGCAGCTCCGCGTTGGCGCAATCTTTTAGCTTCTCGCCCAACCAGCGCTACCCGGATCCCTCGGTGCTGATTCTGGACCCCAGCTTTGCCAAATACCGCATCTACAGCAGCACGGTGGAACAGCTGGGCACCGGCATGCGCTGGGCCGAGGGCCCCGTGTATTTCCCCAACGAGGTGGCGGGCAAGCCCGGGTATTTGCTGGTCAGCGACATTCCCAACAACCGCCTGATGAAATTTGACGAAGCCACGAATCAGTTCACGGTGCACAAGGAAAACGTCAACTACGCGAACGGCAACACCCGCGACCGCCAGGGTCGCCTGATCACTTGCGAGCACTCGGTCACCCGCCGAGTGGTGCGCGTTGAGAAAGACGGCAAGATGACCGTGCTGGCCGACAGCTTTGAAGGTAAAAAGCTCAACGCACCCAACGACATCGTGGTCAAGTCGGACGACACCGTCTGGTTCACCGACCCCCTGTTTGGCATCAATGGTGAGTGGGAGGGCTCCAAAGCCAAACCCGAGCAGGCCACCACCAATGTGTACCGCATTGCCAAAGACGGCAAACTCTCCGCCGTCATCACCGACCTCGTCAATCCCAACGGTCTGGCCTTCTCGCCCGACGAGAAAAAACTGTATGTGGTGGAGTGGAAAGGCACGCCCAACCGCAGCATCTGGAGTTTTGACGTCAATGCCGATGGCACCGTGAGCAACAAGACCAAGCTGATTGACGCTGACGGCCCCGGCGCGCTGGACGGCTTCCGGGTGGACCGCGACGGCAACCTGTGGTGCGGCTGGGGCTACAACGGTTCGTTCCAGGCCACCGCCACCGAGGTGGGTGGCGGCTTGAGGGCCCATTTGCAAAACGCCAAAACCGAAGATTTTGATGGCGTCAAGATTTTCAACCCGGCCGGCAAACCCATTGGCTTCATCCGCCTGCCCGAGCGTTGCGCCAACCTGGAGTTTGGTGGTCCCAAGCGCAACCGCCTCTACATGACCAGCAGCCATTCCCTCTACGCGCTCTACGTGGAAGCCCACGGCGCGGTTTAAGCCATTTTCAAATCACACATTGGAGAATTTCATGATTAATCGACGTCTAGCCGGCATATCTATTGCCTTGGCAGCTATTGGATGCATAGCGGCCAGCCCTGTCCTGGCCCAGTCCGACTACCCCAACAAGCCGGTCAAAATCATCGTGCCGTTCCCGGCCGGTGGTACCAGTGACGTGATGGGCCGCATGATGGCTGACGAACTAAACCGCATTCTCAAACAACCGTTCATCGTCGAAAACATTGGCGGGGCGGGCGGCACCATCGGCACCGCACGCGCACTCACAATGCCTGCCGACGGCTACACCCTGATTCAAACCGGTGTGGGCCAAAACGCGGTAGCGCATGGCCTGGACCCCAAACTCAAGTACAACTCCAACACCGACTTCACTCACCTGTCCCAGGTTCACTCCGGCCCCAACGTGCTGGTGGTCAACGCCACCACGCCCTACAAAACCGTCAAGGACATCGTGGATTACGCCAAGGCCAACCCCGGCAAGCTGGACTACGGCTACACGCACGCGGCATCGGGCCACATGGCCATGGAGCTGTTCAAGCAAACTGCTGGCGTGTTCATGACCGGCATCTCCTACCGTGGCGGCGGCCCAATGATGACCGACCTGTTAGGCGGCACGATCCCCATGATGTTCATCAACCAGGATGTCGCCCTGCCCCACGTCAAGGCGGGCAAGTTGCGCGCCATTGCGGTCAGCAGCGCCCAGCGCAACCCGCTGTACCCTGACGTACCGACCGTGGCAGAGTCGGGCTACAAAGGGTTTGAGGCCCTGTCCTGGTCCGGCATGTCGGTGGCCAAAGGCACGCCCCAACCCATCGTGGACAAACTTGAAGCCGCCATGGCCCAGGCCATGACCTCGCCAGCCATCCAGCAGCGCATGAATGCCGCCGGGTTTGTGATTCCGACCCAAGGCTCCAAGCCCTACGCCGCCTTCGTCAAGAAGGAAATCGACACCTGGACCCGCGTAATCAACACCGCCGGCATCAAGCCCCAATAACCCATTGAGAGACCTCACTCACCGCATGAAAACACTTCAATCCCTCCAGGCCCGCACGGGCGAACCCCTTGGTGCCCCTCTGCTGGCCTCCACCTCGGAGCAGGTAGACGCTGCTGCCCAAGCCGCGGCGCAAGCCTTTGAGACCTGGGCCGCCAGCCCCGCTCAGGCTCGCGCCCAACTGCTACAGGGGCTGGCTGGGGCACTGGAAGGTGACCGCGAAGCGCTGGTGAGCCTGGCCGACGAAGAAACCGGCCTGGGCTCCGTACGCCTGAACGGCGAACTCGATCGCACCGCATTCCAGCTGCGCCGCTTTGCCGACATCGCCCTGCGCGGCGTGCCGTTTGAGGTGTTGAACGACCCCGCTGTGGCCGGCCCACCGCCCGCTGGTCACCCGGCCATGGTGCGCCAGCATGTGCCCTTGGGGCCTGTGGCCATGTTTTCGGCCAGCAATTTTCCATTTGCCTTCTCGGTGCTGGGGGGAGACACGGCATCGGCCCTGGCCGCTGGTTGTCCGGTGGTGGTCAAGGCCCATTCGGGTCACTTGCTGCTGTCCAACCGGGTGCACGGCCTGGC
>JAUXQA010000289.1 GCA_030683195.1 Rhodoferax sp.
GCCGCTTTTTTGCAGTAAATTGAGCCATGCCTGATCCCACCGCACTGCCGCTGTACCCCATCAACGAGGCCGAGGTCGAGATCACGGCCATTCGGGCGCAGGGGGCGGGTGGGCAAAACGTCAACAAGGTCTCCAGTGCGATTCATCTGCGCTTTGACATCCTGGCCTCCTCGCTGCCCGACGATGTGAAAGGGAGACTGCTGGCCCTCCCTGACAACCGCATCACCAAGGAAGGTGTGCTGGTCATCAAGGCGCAGCAGCACCGCACCCAGGAGGCCAACCGCATGGACGCGCTGGTGCGCCTGCAGGAACTGGTCAACAGCGTGTCTGTGCCGCCCAAGCTGCGCCGCGCGACCAAGCCCAGCTATGGCTCAAGGCAAAGACTGCGCGTCGCGAAAAGCCAGCGGTCTGAGACCAAAGCCCTGCGCGGACCGGTCAAAGAGTAAGGCCTGACCGGGGCTAGCCTTGCGCCGTGTCAAATCGGATGCGCAAGAGGGGTGCGATCATTTTGAGTGTCGGGCTTCTTCACAGTCCGCTTCACTACAAGGAGGCTTTTATGACCCCCCAGCGCATCTTGCTCATTCAAGGCCACCCGGACGCAGTTACGTCCCATTTGTGCCACGCGCTGGCCGATGCCTACACACAAGGCGCTGAATCAGCGGGGCATGAGGTGCGCAGGGTGCCCGTGGCGCTGCTGGACTTTCCACTTCTGCGCAGCCAGCAGGCCTGGGAGGAGGGCGCGCTACCGCCCGGCTTGGTGCAGGCCCAGGAGGACATCGCCTGGGCGCAGCACCTGGTGCTGTTTTTCCCGCTGTGGCTGGGTGACATGCCAGCCTTGCTCAAAGCTTTTCTGGAGCAGGTGGCACGGCCCGGCTTTGCCTTCAAGGCCGAAGGCGGCAATCCGTTTGGAAAAAAGGGTTTAAGCGGCCGCACTGCCCGCGTGGTGGTCACCATGGGCATGCCGGCGCTCGTGTACCGCTGGTACTTTCGGGCGCACAGCGTCAAGAACCTGGAGCGCAATATTCTGGGCTTTGTGGGCATTTCGCCCGTCAATGAAACCCTGATTGGTCAGGTAGACAAGCTCGGTGAAGAGGGCGCCCGCACCTGGCTGGAGAAGCTGCGCAAGCTGGGTTCTGCCGCGCAGTAGTCTGGCCTCAAGCCGGATGGCGGGTGAGATAAGCCGATGACGTGGCGGTGGCCGTTAACTCGCCTTTTTCACTGAATAGCTCTGCGCGGAGATAGCCCACGGTTTTTCCGAGTTTGATGATGGTGCCCACCGCAGTGAATTTGCCGGCGCGGGAAGGCCGCAAAAAGCTCACATTGATGTCAATCGACGAGGGCGTTACCCGGAGTTGTTCCACGGCCATCACCGCATGGGCCATGGCAGCGTCCAGCATGGCGGTCACAAAACCGCCCTGCACCACATCAATGGAGTGGCAGCAATCCAGGCCAGGCTCAAACGCCATCGACACCTGACTTTTCTCGGGTTCAAACCCGATCACGCTGCCTTTGAGTGTGGTGAGGCAGGCGGGCCTGTGTTTGTTGAGCAAGTCAATGATGTGGGCTGGGGTCATGGGTTTGGGGGGCGGTGATGGTGTGCGGTTAAGTTTATCTGCATCAATCCACTGAATCCGGGGGGCGGCGACCCCGGCTTTTGCCGTGCTGCGAGGGGGCATGACCCATAATGCCGCCTCATCCGGCCCGCAAAGGGCCTGCAAAATTGTCTCGTGAAACGACGTTTGGGCTTCCCGCGATGGGGCCCACGGCAGGAGTGAAAGAAAACATGGCTATCCAGTGGTTCCCCGGTCACATGCATTTGACCAAAAAAGCAATTGGTGATCGCATCAAAAACATCGATGTGGTGATTGAACTGCTGGATGCGCGGCTGCCTGGCTCAAGCGCCAACCCCATGCTGGCCGAGCTGACCCAGGGCCGGCCCATGTTGAAGGTGCTGAACAAGCAGGATTTGGCCGACCCCGCGCGCACGGCGCAGTGGCTGGCCCACTACAACAGCCTGCCTGGCACCCGGGCCATTGGGCTGGACGCCAGCATGACTACGCCCTCCAAAGCGCTGATTCCCGCCTGCTTTGAGCTGGCACCCAATCGGGGCGGCATGGTCAAGCCCATGCGCGTGCTGATTTGCGGAATTCCCAATGTGGGTAAATCAACCCTCATTAATACCCTCACGGGCAAGCGTGCCGCCAAGACGGGCGATGAAGCTGGCATTACCAAGCTGGAGCAACGGATTTCGCTGGCCGACGACTTTTATCTTTACGACACGCCGGGCGTGTTGTGGCCACGCATCATTGTGGCCAAGAGCGGCTACAACCTGGCGGCTAGCGGCGCCATCGGCCGCAATGCGTTCAACGAGGAAGAAGTGGGACTTGAGCTTCTGGACTACCTGAAAACCCATTACCCGCAAATGATTGAGGGCCGCTTCAAGCTAGAGGGCGTGGCCGCCATGACGGACGAGCAGCTGCTGGAGGCCATCGGGCGCAAACGAGGTGCCCTGCAAGGCGGCAACCGGGTGAATATGCAAAAAGCCGCTGAAATTGCGATTTACGACTTTCGCTCCGCGGTGATGGGCCGCATGACACTTGAAACGCCCGAAGAATTTGCCGTGTGGCTGGCCGCTGGCGAGAAGCTCGATGCCGAGCGCCAGGTCAAAAAAGATGCGATCGAACTTGACCGGAAAATCCGGTTCAAGAAGATCCCAAGGCCTGATTCACGCGCCAAGTAACACGCCGCAGACTCCCCGCCTGACTCTGTGAGCACTCCTTTTCCTGAACGCCGACAAGCAGCACCGCTGATGCCGGTGCAATCTCCCAGGGCTGTGGAGCTTTTGCCGGGCCATGTTGTCTTGGGCTTGGCGGGTGATCAGCTCAAAACGCTGCTGGGTTCCTGTGTGTCCGTCATCCTGACTGACCCCCGCCGCACAGTGGGCGCCATGTGTCACATCGTTCATGTGGGGCACCCCAATGCCGCCAATGCGCACAACACCGCCTACGGTGAAGTCGCCATGCAAACCATGTTTGACCAACTCATCGGGGTGGGCATTCCCCCGCAGCGTTGCCACGCCTATGTGTACGGCGGCGGCAACATGTTCCCGCAGATGTTCACCACCACGCACGTGGGTGCCAAAAATGCCGAGTGGGTTCTGGACTATCTGGACGATTGCGGCATCATCGTGGTCGGGCACGATGTGGGTGGCAGCACCTACCGCAAGGTAGCCTGGACGGTGGGGCGAGAGCAACCTGTGGTGGAGACGGTGCGCACCGATATGCCCAAAGCACCCGGTGGCTGAAGCTCACTCGCCCTGTTGCAGCGCCACGTCCGAGCAGGGGTGCGCCACGCAGGGCAGCACGCAACCCGCAGCCATTTCTTCGCTACTCAAGCCTGGCCACTCAATCTCGTAGCGCACCTCGCCGCGGGTCAGGCGTCCGATGCAGGTGCGGCAGGTGCCATTGCGGCACGAGCTGGGCCAGTCCAGGCTGCCTTGCTCCATTGACATCAGCAGAGGCTGATTCGACCAGGCGTCAAACTGTTGACCGTCGGCCTCGGTGTGGCCAATAAAGAGTGTGGGTGTATCGTTGGAACTCATGGTGCTATTGTATTTTGAGCATCAAATATGCCTCTGGCCGGCACATATAAACACTTAGATGCTATGTAATCCATAGTTCACTAAAATTTTGAACTGACTTTAACTGGGCCTCTTTGCATGAACTTACACATCGACTTTGTCTCGGACATCTCTTGCCCTTGGTGCGCAGTGGGCCTGTGGTCCTTGGAGCAGGCCCTGGAGAGCTTGCAAGGTGAGGTCACGGCCGAGCTGCATTTTCAACCCTTTGAGCTCAACCCCACGATGCCGCCCGGTGGGCAGGACATCAGTGAGCACCTGACCGAAAAGTATGGCTCCACGCCCGAGCAGCAGGTGCAAATTCGCGCCTCCATTGCCGAGCGTGGGCAAGGCGTGGGGTTCGAGTTCAACCCCGCCGGGCGCGGCCGCATCTACAACACCTTCAACGCCCACCGCTTGCTGCACTGGGCGGCATTGCAAAGCGAGGGACAGGAGCTGGCCTTGAAGAAGGCCTTGCTGCTGGCCTGCCACCATGAGGGCCAAAACATGGAGTCCCACGACGTCTTGCTGCAAGCCGTGAATGATGCCGGTCTGGATACCCTGATTGCCGACGGCATCCTGAACAGCGATGAATTCACCGCCGAGGTGCGTAAGCAACAAGCTTTTTATGCCCGTCAGGGCATTCGCGCCGTGCCGGCCGTGGTCATCAATGGTCGTCATTTGATCTCGGGTGGCCAGCCGCCCGAGGCTTACGCACAAGCCTTGCGACAGATTGCTCTGGAGCCCGAGGCGTCTTGAGCCCTTCAAAAGCCTCCACAAGCTATTTCTGAAGGATTATTGCCTCTGGCCGGCGTATTTATTGCTTAAGCTGCTATAAAAAATAATAGTTTTTATCACGCTTTCACCATGCTCAAAAAAACAATATTGCCCCTGGGCCTGCTGATCAAGCCAAGCCAGGACGACCCACGCCCGCTGGTGCTCTACCACGGGCGCAACTGCCCTGATGGATTTGGGGCAGCACTGGCGGCCTGGCTTTTTTATGAGGGGCGGGCCGAGTTTTTGGGCCTGGACCACGGTGATATCAAGAGCGTTGACGACCTGCCCGCGCTGGATGGCCGGGCGGTCTTCATCCTGGACTTTTCGTTCTCGGCCGACATCTTGCGCGGCATCGAGGAGCGTGCCGCCCAGCTGGTCATGCTGGACCGCCACAAGAGCGCAGCCGATCATTTGAGCGGCTTTGAGTGCCGCTGCGGTGTGATTCATTTTGATATGCACAAGTCGGGCGCCCGGCTGGCATGGGAGTTTTTTCACCCCGAGCAGGCCGTGCCTGCCCTGGTGCGCTTTGTGGAAGACCGCGATATCTGGGTCTGGCAATACCCCGAGAGCCCGGGCTTTTTGGCCGCCCTCGACATGGAACCTTTTGAGTTTGAGCGCTGGCACCAGATTGCCCGGTTTGATGCTCAGCAACTCGCGCGGTATGTGGAGCGCGGCCGCGCCATGGACTAAAAGTTCACCAAGCTGGCCGAAGGCGTTGCCGAGAGCGCCCAGGCGCT
>JAUXQA010000307.1 GCA_030683195.1 Rhodoferax sp.
GGGCCGGAATCGGGCCCGCTGCGAAGCCGACCACCAGATACCGCCCACGCCAGGCAATAGAGCGAAAAGCCGGTTCAGCATAGTCACCGCCAACAGGGTCATAAATGACATCCGGACCTTTTCCATCTGTCAAAGCCTTGATGGCCTCACGCAGATTTTCGGTGTTGTAGTTGATTGTGGCATCGGCGCCGATGGACTTGCAAAGCGCACATTTTTCATCGGATGATGCGGCTGCAATGACTCTTGCGCCGCAAGCCTTTGCGATCTGAATGGCTGCCGTGCCTACCCCGCCGGCTGCACCGAGAACCAGCACGGTTTCTCCGGCCTTCAACTGCGCTCTGTCCACTAACGCGTGATGTGAGGTCGCATAAATCATGATGAAAGCCGCCGCATCCACGAATGGAAAACCCGCTGGCAGGGGCATGCACAGGGCCGCAGGCGCAAGGGTATGCGTGCCGAAGCCGCCGGTGCCTGAAAGGCACGCAACAGGCTGTCCCACTTTCAAGTGCTTCACCTCATCACCGACGGCCTGCACAATACCCGCGTATTCTGATCCCGGTACAAAAGGCAGCGGTGGCTTCATCTGATACTTGTTCTGAACAATCAGCAGGTCAGGAAAATTCAGGCTGGCTGCCTTGATCTCGATCAAAACCTCGTTCGCCTTGGGTTGCGGCGTGGGTAGTTCTTTCCAAGTCAGAGCATCAACACCCACGGGGTTTTCACAGAGCCAAGCATGCATCAATTCATCTCCAAAAAATGTGGGCAAATGATAGTGTCTGCCAAGCTCTCAAAATGTCGCTCGTGTGACCTGATTGGCAGATGTCACTGCCGACCTACAATTAAAAAAATTGCTTACATATGAAAATTCTTATTTCCAACGACGACGGATACCAAGCACCAGGTATCGTGGCTTTGTATGAGGCCCTGAAGGACGTAGCAGAGGTTGAAGTGATCGCACCAGAGCACAACAACAGTGCTAAATCCAACGCCTTGACGCTGCACTCACCCTTGTACGTGCACAAGAGCAGCAATGGTTTCAGGTATGTCAACGGCACACCAGCAGACTGCGTACACATTGCCTTGACTGGATTGCTGGGGTATCGGCCTGATCTGGTGGTGTCTGGCATCAACAATGGTGCCAATATGGGTGACGACACCATCTACTCCGGAACGGTGGGTGCTGCGATGGAAGGCTTTTTGTTCGGGGTTCCTGCCATCGCATTTTCCCAGGTTGACAAGAATTGGGGTGAGTTGGCGTCGGCTGCACGCAAGGCGCGTGATTTGGTGCTTCAGATGTCCCATCAAAAGTTGATTGGTCGAACGCCTTGGCTGCTGAATGTCAATGTGCCGAATTTGCCTTTCGATGAATTGGGGCATGTCAAGCTTTGCCGGTTAGGCCGGCGGCATGCTGCCGAACCTGTCATCACCCAACTGAGCCCGCGAGGGGACACGATGTACTGGATTGGGGCCGCTGGCCCGGTCATGGACGAGGCGGAAGGTACGGACTTTCATGCCACGGCCGCAGGGCATGTCTCAATCACTCCGCTCAAGGTTGATTTGACAGACCATGATCGCCTAAGTTATTGGGCCCAGACCGCTGCCTTGCTGTCAGAGCCTGTGTCCACTAGCGGCGCGCAGTCCAAGTGAAAGAGCGTCCCCCCTTTCCGGCCAGACTGGATTTTTCGAACGGACCGACCCCTGCGGGTCGGAATCAGCAGCCTGGAATCCGAAATGCCTTGAGTCAAGCAGCAAAGCCGCTTGTTCGGGTGACGACCCAAGGTTCCGTAATGGATTCCAGCGCCGTCCGGAGGAATATGGCGCAAAAACTTGCAGCGCAAGGGGTTAGTGATCGTCTCGTCCTGTCTGCCATGGGAACGATTGAGCGCCACCGTTTTGTTGACAGCGCGCTGATTAATCAAGCCTATGAAGACACCAGTTTGCCCATCGGTTTGAACCAGACGATCTCCAAGCCTGGTGTTGTGGCCCGAATGGCAGAACTCTTGCGTAACGGCGCGTCCGGAAGGTTAGGGCGTGTGTTGGAGATTGGAACTGGTTGTGGCTATCAGGCGGCTGTACTGAGTCTGTTGGCGAACGAGGTCTATAGCATCGAGCGCTTGCGTGGCTTGCACGACAGGGCGCGGGAAAACCTCAGACACCTGGCCATAGGCAATCTGCATCTACTGTTCGGCGACGGCATGTTGGGGTTCGAAAAAGGTGCGCCCTATGCGGGAATCATTGCCGCAGCAGGCGGTGAAGCCGTGCCACAGGCCTGGATTGACCAACTCGCGGTAGGAGGCCGGTTGGTTGCTCCGGTATCGGGCGGCTCCGGCACGGCGGCAAAACAAGCTTTGGTTGTCATTGACAAAACACCGCAAGGCCTAAGGCAAACGGTGCTCGAAGCCGTTCATTTTGTCCCTCTAAAATCGGGCATTGCATGAAGGAATGTCTTATGTTTGTTTCCGGTTCTCGTTCAGGTATTTCTTTGGCGCTTTTGACTGCAGTGGTCTTGATCAGCGGATGTGGGTCCAAGGTTCAAAACCGGGCGCCTGTGGAGGATCGCGGCAGTGTGGCTGGACGGCCCGCCCCGGTGGCTATAGACGCGACGTTGCCAGCTGTCAAACAATTGCCCGGTGCTGAGAATGCCGGCAAACCAGGCTACTACACGGTCAAGCCGGGTGACATGTTGATCCGGATTGCCGTTGACCATGGGCAAAGTCCCAAGGATATTGCACGCTGGAGCAATGTTGATAATCCGAACCGCATTGAAATTGGTCAGGTCTTGCGTGTTGCACCGCCTGTGCCTGCGACTTCTACTGCGGGTGTTGTTACCCGGCCCGTCACCGCTAGCACGGTTACCCCAGTGACAGCTGGGGCGCTGCCGCCAGCGGGTGGCCCGGATAAACCTGCGGCGACAGCTGGAGCGGCTGCCAGTGCGCCCGTGGCAGCATCATCTTCCCCAGCAACGGATGACGAAATCAGATGGATATGGCCGACCCAAGGTGTGGTTCTGGCCGGTTTTGACGAGGCTAAGAACAAGGGTCTCGACATTGGAGGTTCAGCCGGTGACCCGGTGCTGGCGGCTGCGGACGGTCGCGTGGTTTACGTCGGTGCGGGCTTGCGGGGTTATGGAAACTTGATCATCCTGAAGCACAACAACATGTACTTGACAGCGTATGCGCACAACCAAACGCTGCTCATCAAGGAAGATCAGTCCGTTCGCCAGGGGCAGAAAATTGCTGAAATGGGAAGCAGTGATGCCGATCGCGTGAAGCTGCATTTTGAGGTGCGCCGCCAAGGCAAGCCTGTTGATCCAGCCAAATATTTGCCTGCGCGCTGATGTCTCGATCGCCCGAGGGGCGATTCGAGTTCTGGGCCTGAGACAATAGGCTCATGACTGACGAAATCAATAAAACCGACATTTATCCACCCGACTGGCTTCTGGTGGAATCGCTGGATCTGGAGGCCCAAGGCGTTGCCCACCGGGCTGACGGCAAGGTGGTCTTCATTAAAGGTGCGCTCCCGTTCGAAGTGGTCAGCGCCAATATTCATCGCAAGAAGAACAACTGGGAGCAAGGCATGGTGACCGCGATTCATCGCGAGTCCTCGCAGCGCGTGCAGCCGGGTTGTCCCCATTTTGGTCTGCATGAAGGCGCGTGTGGCGGTTGCAAAATGCAGCATCTGCATGGGGGTGCCCAAGTGGCCGTGAAGCAGCGGGTGCTGGAAGACAACCTGTGGCACTTGGGCAAGGTCAAGCCCGACAATATTTTGCGTCCGATTGAGGGGCCCTCTTGGGGTTACCGCTATCGTGCCCGGATTTCGGTCCGCCATGTGCGCAAAAAGGGCACCGTTCTGGTCGGCTTTCACGAGCGCAAAAGCGGTTATGTGGCTGACATGAAGGAGTGCCATGTTTTGCCGCCCCATGTGAGTGATTTGTTGTTGCCATTGCGGGCTCTCATCACGTCCATGGATGCCATGGAGACCTGTCCGCAAATCGAACTCGCTTGCGGTGACACCTTGACAGCACTGGTCTTGCGTCACATGGAGCCCTTGAGTGACGGTGATCTGGCCCTCTTGCGTGCCTTTGCCGCTCGCCATGTCGGTGTGCAGTGGTGGTTGCAACCCAAGGGCTTGGACTCGGTTCATCTTCTCGATGACGGTGGCGAAGAGTTGAGTTACGACTTGCCTGAGTTTGGCATCCATATGCCGTTCAAACCAACCGATTTCACGCAGGTCAATCCGCATATCAACCGGGTATTGGTGTCACGCTCCCTGCGCTTGCTGGATGCCCAGAAGCATGAAAGGGTGATTGACTGGTTTTGTGGACTGGGCAATTTCACACTGCCTATCGCCACCCTGGCACGTGAGGTGCTGGGTGTGGAGGGTAGCGAGGCGTTGGTGGCTCGGTCCCGTGAGAATTACAAGCTAAATAGTGCTCTGGCCGGCGTAAATAAATGGTTTGCTGCTACTAAATTTGTTGCTAGAAACCTGTTTGAAATGACGCCGGAGGTACTGATTGCCGATGGTGCCGCTGACAAATGGTTGATTGATCCGCCGCGTGAAGGTGCATTTGCCCTGGTGCAGGCTCTGGCGCAATTGCACCAACAAAAGCTGGACCCGGTGGCGAATACGCCGACGGTGGGTGCAGAAAACTGGACGCCACCCACGCGCATTGTCTATGTGAGCTGCAATCCCGCCACCTTGGCGCGGGACGCGGATGTGCTGGTGCATCAGGCGGGTTACCGTTGTTCGTCGGCGGGGATGGTCAATATGTTTCCCCACACGGCTCACGTGGAGAGCATGGCTGTATTTGACTTGCTTACTTAGTTCGTTTGCTGTCCGGCTTTGCCTTGGGAGGGGGTTCTATGATTTCCTCCACTGGCGGGGCTGCTTTGACTGCTGTTGTAGCGACCCCCTCAAGCTTGTTTTCGCGCATGTATTCGTCCATGGCGCGCCAGCCTGTGAAAATGTCCGCTTTCGATGCGGACTCATTCAGGATGTAGCAGTCTTCAATACTGCGCAATCCATGTCGACAGCCGCCGCCGATGGCTTTGGCGTTGGCTTCACGTTGCAGAACCTTGGGGTCGGGGCCCATACCAGGAATTTCACAGCCTGCGAGGAGCAGGGCGGCAGTCGATAGAAGTAGGCGTAAGTTCATGGGGCACAGTGGGTTACAGGCTTGATTTCGAAATTGTGCGCTTCATTCGACAGGTTTAAGAGGCGATAAACGCAAAAAAGACCCCGCAGGGTCTTTTTTAAGTGGTTCTGGCGTTGCCAGAATCAGTCGCGTTCGCCGCCGGCGATGCCCAGCAGAGCCAGCAAGCCCTGGAACACGTTGATCACGTCCAGGTACAAAGCCAGCGTGGCGCTAATGTAATTGGTTTCACCACCGTCCACGATACGCTTCAAGTCATAAAGCATGTAGGCGCTGAAGATGCCGATGACAGCCACCGAGATCGCCATCATCGCGGCCGTAGAGCCTACAAACACGTTGATGATGCCGCCGATCATGACCGCCATGGCACCCACAAACAACCACTTGCCCATGCCTGACAAGTCACGCTTGATGACGCTGGACAAGGTGGCCATCACGAAGAACACGCCCGCTGTGCCGCCAAACGCGGTCATGATCAATTCAGGCCCATTCTTGAACCCGAGCACCATGGCGATCATGCGGGACAGCATCAAGCCCATGAAGAAAGTGAACCCCAATAACACTGGCACGCCAGCCGCTGAGTTTTTGGTTTTCTCGATGGCGTACATAAAACCGAATGCGCCGCCCAAAAACACAATCAGCCCTAAACCACCACCCAAGGATTGGGTGATCCCGGTAGCTACGCCCAGCCAGGCGCCCAGCACAGTGGGCAGCATGCTCAATGCGAGCAAAAAGTAAGTGTTGCGCAACACCTTGTTGCGCTGTTCAGCCATGGCGCCTGCGCCATAGTCAAATGATTGAACGTTTTCAGTCATGGTCAAACTCCTTGGTGTTCTATAACTGTAAGAAATTGCATTTTAGGGTCAGTCTGGGGCTCGCTCAGTCTTGAGGTGAGCCAGGCGCCTACAATTTGTAAGGGTACTTTTTATCTCCGCTGAGTCGCCCAACAGACCGCCAGCCGTTATCCTTCACGCTTCATAAATTTCAAGATCATTGCCATGAAAAACAAGTTCTCGCTCGAAATGTCCGAAATCAAAGCCATCGCTGCTGCTGCTGAAGCCGAAGCATTGGCCAATCATTGGGCAGTGACCATTGCCATCGTCGATGACGGCGGGCATTTGTTGTGGTTGCAGCGTCTGGACGATGCGCCTGCCATCTCGGCCCACATTGCACCTGCCAAGGCCAATACGGCAGCGTTGGGTCGCCGCGAGAGCAAGGTCTATGAAGATGTGGTCAATGGCGGGCGGGTTTCGTTCTTGAGCGCACCGGACATCAAGGGTTTGCTCGAAGGCGGCGTGCCGATCATGAAAGACGGCCAGTGCCTGGGCGCGGTGGGCGTCAGTGGCGTGAAGTCCAGTGAAGATGCCCAGATTGCCAAGGCTGGTATTGCGGCCATCGGTCTGTAAGAAGCTGCTTGGCTGGTCGGCCTTCACAGGCTGACGGAGCTTAAAAAAAGGGGCCTTTCGGCCCCTTTTTACGTTTACCCTGAGTACTGCCCAGCCTTCGCAGCCTTGTGACTCAGGCCGCGACAGCTTCCGGTACGGGTGTCCGGATCAGATGGTCAAAGGCGCTGAGTGCGGCTTTGGCCCCATCTCCAGCCGCAATCACGATCTGCTTGTAAGGCACCGTAGTCGCATCGCCGGCTGCAAAGACGCCCGGCAGACTGGTGTGGCCCTTGGCGTCCACCACGATTTCGCCGTGCTTGCTGAGTTCCAGAGTGCCCTTGAGCCACTCGGTATTGGGCACCAGGCCAATTTGGACAAACACGCCTTCGAGTTCCACGTGGTGAACCACGTCCGTGGCCCGGTCCTTGTAGCTCAGGCCGTTGACCCGTTGACCGTCGCCCGTGATTTCAGTCGTTTGGGCGTTGGTATGGATGGTCACGTTGGACAGGCTCTTGAGTTTGTTGACCAATACGGCGTCAGCCTTGAGCTGGTCTGCAAATTCGACCAAGGTGACGTGTTTAACGATGCCTGCCAGGTCAATAGCGGCTTCCACGCCCGAGTTACCACCGCCGATGACAGACACCTTTTTGCCTTTAAACAGCGGTCCGTCGCAATGCGGGCAGTAAGCCACGCCTTTGTTGCGGTACTGGTCTTCGCCGGGCACATTGACATTGCGCCAGCGCGCGCCGGTAGACAAAATCACGGTTCGGGCTTTCAGTGCGCCGCCATTGGCCAACTGGATTTCAATCAAACCACCCGGCTCCGACGCTGGGATCAATTTGTCAGCCCGCTGCAGGTTCATGATGTCCACGCCGTACTGCCTGACCTGCGCCTCCAGCGCGGCGGCAAACTTTGGCCCGTCGGTTTCCAGCACGGAGATGTAGTTTTCAATGGCCATGGTGTCGTTAGTTTGCCCACCAAATCGCTCTGCGGCCACACCGGTGCGGATGCCTTTGCGCGCTGCGTACACAGCAGCGGCTGCACCTGCAGGTCCACCACCCACGATGAGCACTTCGTAGGGGTCCTTGGCGGTCATTTTGGCAGCGTCGCGCTGTGCGGCACCTGTGTCGAGCTTGGCCACAATTTCTTCAACCAGCATGCGACCGTTGCCAAACAACGCGCCATTCAGGTAAATGCTGGGCACCGCCATGATTTCGCGGGCTTTGATCTCGTCCTGAAAAGCACCGCCTTCTATAACCGTGGTTTTGATCTTGGGGTTGAAGATTGCCATCAGGCTCAGGGCCTGCACCACGTCCGGGCAGTTGTGGCAGCTGAGGGACATGTAAACTTCGAAGTTGAAGTCGCCGTCCAGGCCGCGAATGGCCTCAATCACTTCCGGCTCCACCTTGGGTGGGTGGCCGCCAGTCCACAACAAGGCCAGCACCAGCGAGGTGAATTCGTGCCCGAGGGGCAGGCCGGCAAAGCGCAGGCTGTTGGTGGTGTTGGCACGCTGCAGGGTGAATGAGGGCTTGCGGGCATCAGTGCCGTCGGTGCGCAGGGTGATCTTGTCGCTGCGCAGGCTTTGAATGGTTTCCAGCAGATCACGCATCTCGTCTGCTGTGCTGCTGCTGTCCAAAGAAGCCACCAGTTCGATCGGCAGCGTCACGCGTTCCAGGTAAGCAGCCAGCTGGGATTTGAGTGTTGAGTCGAGCATGATGGCTTCCTTTTCAATAGTTTTGATAGCAGTAGAGGCATTTAATACGCCGGCTAGAGCCTGATTTTGCTTAAAAAAAAGCCGGACGGCAAGGTACAAAGCACCCTGACACGGTCCGGCTGGCGAGCGCACCAGGCGCCCGGCCGTCTTGGTAAAGACGGGCTTAGATCTTGCCAACCAGGTCGAGAGACGGGGTGATGGTCTTGGCGCCTTCATTCCACTTCGCAGGGCACACTTGGCCTGGATGAGCAGCGGTGTACTGGGCAGCCTTGAGCTTACGCAGTGTTTCCTGAACGTCACGGGCGATTTCGTTGGAGTGAACTTCCATGGTCTTGATCACGCCATCGGGGTTGATCACGAACGTGCCGCGCAAGGCCAAGCCATCTTCATCGATATGCACGTCAAAAGCGCGGGTTAACTTGTGGGTCGGGTCACCGATTAAAGGAAACTTGGCCTTGCCAACCGCTGGAGAGGTCTCATGCCAGACTTTGTGCGCAAAGTGGGTGTCGGTGGTGACGATGTAAACCTCGGCACCGGCTTTTTGGAACTCGGCGTAGTTGTCAGCTGCGTCTTCCACTTCAGTGGGGCAGTTGAAGGTGAACGCTGCAGGCATAAAAATGAACACGTTCCACTTGCCGCGCAGGGTTTCGTTGTTCACAGTAATGAACTTGCCGTTGTGGAAAGCTTCGTTCTTGAACGGCTGGACTTGGGTGTTGATCAGGGACATTTGAATCTCCGGTAGGTTGATGGAACTGAGACGCAGTGTTTGTTCTGCGATAAGTAAATTATAGGTAAGAGCTATTGAATTTGTATTTCGTTATTTCTAAGCTATCAATTGAGAAAAGCTATGGGGCCTCCTCGAATCACCAGCGGTAGCGGCAACGCCTGGGGACTCGTTTCTGTCCGCACCGCCTGAATTTGAACCTTATTTGATAGCGTTGTAGGCAATTGAATCGCCGGCTAGAGATCTATTTTGTCAAAATTAGCTTTCCAAGCTTGGTTGTTTGCAGGCGGTAGCTCGCGCCGTTGTGTTCGATGACGACCGATTTTTGGCCTTTGAACAAGTCAGTGCTTTGCAACTTGCTTGAGATGTTGAACGGGTGGCCGGACTTTTCAGACAAGCCGACATGTGCATCGGCTGTACTTGGGGTGAGCGCAGGGGAGGCAGGCGTCATGGCGATAGACACTCAGTTTTTAGGCTCAGTGATGAAGCCAATTTTTTTGACTCCGGCTTGTTGGGCTTCGGCCATGGCTTGTGCCACGCGCTCGTAGCGCACTGCTTTGTCGCCGCGAATGTGCAATTGCGGCTGAGGGTCTTTGGCAGCCTCTGCTTTAAGTAGGTCAGGCAACAATTCATCGGCCACTTTGCCCTCGTTCCAGTAATAGCTGCCTTGCGCATCGACGCTCAATAGCACGGTTTGTGGCTTGATGTCCTGAGCCTGGTTGGTGGCGCGCGGCAAATCGATGTTGATGGCGTGTTTCATCACCGGCACGGTGATGATGAAGACGATGAGAAGCACCAGCATCACGTCCACCAGGGGCGTCATGTTGATTTCGCTCATTACGTCATCGGATTCGTCGAGGGTTCCAAAAGACATGATCTTTTCCTCAGGCTTTCTTTATGGTCAGAACTTTGCCACTACCGCTGGTGACGCGGGCGCCGGTGACAAAGTAGGCATGCAGGTCGTGTGCAAAACGGTTGAGCTTGGTGAGGATGGACTTGTTGCCACGCACCAGGGCGTTGTAGCCCAGCACAGCGGGAATCGCGACCGCCAGGCCCAGGGCCGTCATGATCAACGCCTCGCCAATGGGACCGGCTACCTTGTCGATGGTGGCTTGCCCCGATGCGCCAATGCCCAAGAGCGCGTGGTAAATGCCCCACACCGTGCCCAGCAAGCCGACAAAGGGTGCCGTGGAGCCCACCGAGGCGAGGATCGCCAGGCCGGCCTGCAAACGGGCGGTGCTGTCGTCGATCGAGTTGCGCAGGCTGCGGGTGATCCAGTCGCTGGCATCCAGCGTGTCGTGCAATTGCACTTGGGTGTTGCGGTGGTGGGCGGTGGCCTCGCGCCCGGTCAGGGCTGCCTGGCGAAACGGGTTGCTGTCGCCACCGCCCAAGCGCTCCAGGCCGGTGGCCAGGTCTTCGCTGTGCCAGAAGTCTTCACTGCGCTTGGCCAGCTTTTTGTACTTCCAGATATCCAGCGCTTTGATGAGGATGACGATCCATGAGGCCAGAGACATGGCCAGCAAGAGCAGGGCGACGGTTTTGGTGACCCAGTCACCCTGGGTCCAGACATTCACGAGTCCGAGTTGCGATTCCATAAAAACTCCAAAAGTTAAAAATTATTCAAGAACAAAATTGATGGGCACGTTGAACCACATGCTCTCGGCCACGCCCGCGCGTTTGCCGGGTACGTAGCGCCAGCGCAGCACCGTAGCCAGTGCGGCCTGGTCCAGCCGCTCGAATCCGCTGGACTGTTTGATCTCCGCTTTTTGCGCTTTGCCATCGACTTCAATGAACACCCGCACCAACACCTTGCCTTGTTCGCCCAGGCGTTTGCTCAACCCTGGGTAGGCAGGACGGGGGTTTTGCAGATAGTCCGCGTCGCTGGAAGGCAACTCCACCCTGGCCGGAGCCGGGGGCGCTGCCACTGCCGGGGCTGCCGCCTGCGGCGCGACCACCACGGCAGGTGCCGCAGCGCCCACGGGGGCATTGGGGGAGGGCATGGGGTCTGCAATGGCCAAAGGCAGGGGTTCCACGGACTTGATCTGGGTGGGCGTTGCCCGGGTCACAGCCTGTTTGGCGACAGCCGGCTTGGGTGGCGTGGGGCGGGGCGGAATCACCTTGGGCGCTGCAGGCTCAATGAATTCGACCAGGATTTCAGCCGGCACGATCACGTCAATGGCGCTGCGCATCAAGCCACTTTGCACAGCCCACAGCAGGGCTGCGGGAAAGAAATCGACGCTGCCGACAATGAGGGCGTTGCGGTTCATCCTGGAAAAAAAACTAAGAGGCTCTGATAAAAGCATGGTTAAAAAGAAGTTGGCTCGGGTTGGACAAGTCAGTGCGGCTGGCGCAGAACCCACCAGACCCCGCAAATGACCAGTGCGAGGCTGATGATGAGTGGGGTGATGAATTCCATGGCGATGGGTTGCGTGAGGTGGCTGCTCAGGTGTCGGCCCACATGCGCAACAGGTTGTGGTAACAGCCCGTGAGGCCGGTGGTTTCATCGGTTT
>JAUXQA010000330.1 GCA_030683195.1 Rhodoferax sp.
CTGCATCGAGCCCACGGCTAAACTTTTGGCGGGCCTCTTGCTTGCGCCCCGTGTCCGACAGCAAAGCGACCTCAAGCTTCAGGGGCAGTCCACCCAAGCGCAAAGCGGCCGCAAAGTCTGCCTCTGCCAACTGGCTTTTCCCGAGACGCTGGCGAATCTGCCCCCGCTGTGCCCATAGCTCTGAATCTTCATCCCCGATGGCCAGGGCTTCCGACACAGCCAGATCGGCCTCGTCCAGGCGATTCGCCGCCAACAGAGTATTGATTAGCAGCCAGCGATAACTCCGGTTGCCGGGTGCCAGGCGGATGGCCTCCCTGGCCCTGAGCAAGGTGGTGTCATAGTCTTTGGCATCCAGCGCCTTGTAGGCCAGATCAGCACTGTTGAAACCGGCATCCTGCGGTATGTGGCCAGGGTCCGTTGCCCCAGGCGTGGCGGCGGCTAACCGCACGGCGCGTTCCTGCGGGAGTCTGGTGAGCAATGCCGTGAATTCCTTGCTGCTGCCCGCTTGCGCCATGCCATCCGCCAAAGCTTGGTCAGCCTCCTCATATTTCTGGATCGCCAGCAAAGCGTTCACCAGCAACAGCCAGTAGCTGCCGTTGGCAGGTTGCCTTCGCACGGCGTCTCGCGCATACCGGACAGCCAATTCGTGATCGCCCTGGTCGTAGGCCCGGTAAGCGGCATCAGCTGAGCGAAAGGCCTTGTCTTCGGGCGATGCTGGCACTGCGCCCTGAAGTGATGGCAGCTGCGCCAGTGGCACAGCCATGGGCGTCGCTTTGCCCGGGGCACGAAGGGCCGCTTGGGCCTGATTGAGCACCTCCCGCAGGCGCGGGATATCAGGCCGCAGGCGAATGGCTTCTCGCGCTTTGTCAGTAGCGACCTGAAAATCGCCCCGGTCATACGCTTTGTAAGCCTCGTCCGCGAGGACGTAGGCGGGCCCGGTGAGCGGCAACTCAATCACCAACGGATCTTCGGCTCTGGCGGCCAGGGCCGACGCTACACCAAGCACAAAAAACAAACCTCGAATACCTGTTATTTTCATGCTGCTGGCACTCCCATATCTACATAAAGGTGTCGCTGTTGTGCAACTGCTTGCTCAATCACCGATCGCCGAATAACGCCCTGGTCCACGAGGTAATCACCGACTCGGCCGTGTCGGTTGGGGCGGTATTTCTGCATGGTGGCCTCAAATACGGTTCGCTGCAGTGAACCTTGTGCGATCAACATATCGCCCAGGAGCGGCACCCCACGGTCCAGGGGCATGTTGTCAAAGGCCTCGGTCTGACCGCACAGCAAACGCAGTCCAGTCGCAATTTCTGTCTCGCGGACGATTTTTTGACTGGGGACACTGCCCAGCAACGTGCCGAGTTGTGCCAAGGCTTCATCGGGGAGGGCGCTGGCGACAGCCACCATGGGTTGTTGCTGCTCATCCAGCCCGATGTAGATGACCCGCAGGCGCACGCAGGCATCTGCTGGCAACCGTGACCGGTGGGCTTGTACAAATTCCTCGGTCAGCACGGCCCGTGGGAGGTTGTCCTGGTACGCAATGGCTTCAGCCAGCGTTTCTTCGTCAAGCCATCCCTTGGACACCATCACGCTGCCAAGCGGCAAATGGGTCTTGCGCTGCTCGGCTAAGGCACTTTCAAGCGTGAACTGGTCAACGGCTTGCCATGTCTTGAGCAAATCGCCGAGCCGCTGACGTTTGCGTGCCAGTTGAACGTCTGTCGGAAATTCGTGCATGGTCTTGTCCCACGCCAAACGCGTCCCTAAAAAGAGATAGGACAAAAACATCTTCCAGGCGCGAGAAACGGCCATGAAGTTCACGAAATTGGCCACCACCATCCATGGCAAAGACATCAAGCCATGCCGCCAGCCGTACAAAGGCGTGACGAAGTAGACACGGTGCGCAGCCTGGATCAGCATCGCGCCCACATTCAGGTACATCACGGTTTGCCACCACCCATCTTCTGATAGCAGCGGCGGGTACTTGAAGGTCCACAGGTCAAAAATAGAGGCAAAATAAAACAGCATGAATTGCAGCACAAGCGCATAGGCCAGCATGCTGATAAAGGCCGTCAGTACGCCCTTGCGATCCCTGAGCAGCAGATAACGTGAGGCGAGTGAGCCCTGCCAGCTGATCTGCTCCCAGCTTTGCAGGCCAATTCCCAAAACCCAGCGTGCCTTCTGGCGGTAGGCGGTCCGAAAGGTATCTGGAAAGTATTCCCGCACACACAAGGGCATCTCAAGGGTTAGTTCAGTCTCCTTGGCCGCTCCAAACCAGGCTTTGCGACGCACCAGGTATTGAACCGGAAACGTCGCAAAAATGGACTGCATACCCATTCGCGCCAAGCGTGTGCCCACGTCATAGTCTTCGGTCAGGCTTTCGGTATTGAAGGGCTGGTTCCCTGTGTCTGCCATCAGTGCCTGGATGGCTCGGCGCGAAAAACAGGTCCCCACACCGGCTGAAGGTACAACACCTGCCACACTTTCACGCACAACCATATCCTTTGCGTGGCTCTCCGCGAACTCGTCCATGTAAGTGCCTGCAACCAATTCATACCATTCGCGTTCGAGCGAGGCGACCGGTAGCTGGATCATGTCCTTGCGGGGCAAAAGATAGTTGAAAAACTTCAACTCCAACGGATGGATGACGTCCTCGCTGTCGTGCAGGATAACGCCGGAGAATTCAATTTTCTCCGTGCGTTCGTGTTCAAAAATGGCCCTGATGACCCAATTCAGGCAATCGGCCTTGCACGTAGGACCCGGATGGGGGACTTCGACACGGCGCAGTTGCTTATAGCGTTTGCACATGCGATCCACTTCGACAATCGTGGCAGGGTCATTGACGTAAGTGCCAATAAAGACCACGTAGTTTCGGTAGTCCAACACCTCCACCATGTTCTCGATCATCAGCGCGATGACGTCATATTCAAGCCAGGCCGGCACCATG
>JAUXQA010000334.1 GCA_030683195.1 Rhodoferax sp.
AACCGATGGCAAACGGCGAATCAAGGCGTTCTGGGACACCATGCGACGCGCGCCCAGCGCCAGCAGCACGGTCACCACCACGGGCAAAGCCTCCGGAATGCCCGCGACCGCCAGACTCACGGCGGTGAGGATCATCAACACCGGGTCTTCCCCTCGCACCACACCCACCAGGAAAATGACCACACAAATGGCAATGACCACCAGCGACAACAGCTTGCCAAAAGCCGCCAGTCGAAGCTGAAGCGGTGTGCTGCGGTCACTGTCCCGGTCCATCAAACCAGCGACCTTGCCCAGCTCGGTCGACATGCCCGTGGCCACCACCAAACCGCGTCCCCGGCCGTGGGTGGCGGTCGTGCCCTTGAATGCCATGTTGAGCCGGTCACCCAGCGCTTGAACCAGGCCAGTCAACACACCGGCATGCTTCTCCACCGTAACTGACTCACCCGTCAGGGAAGACTCGTCTACCCGGAGCTGGGCGATTTCTATCAAACGCAAATCCGCAGGCACTTTGTTGCCGGCCTCCAGCAACACAATGTCGCCCGGGACCAGCTCACTCGCCGGCACCACCTGAGCCTGCCCGCCCCGCATCACGGTGGCCTGTGCAGCGGCCAGTTGCTGCAGGGCAGCCATGGCCTGATTGGCACGCCATATTTGTACAAAACCAATGATGGCATTGAGCAGCACGATCACCAGGATGGCCACCGTGTCGACCACATCGCCCAGCACGCCCGAGATCACGGCGGCTGCGATCAGCACCACAATCATGAAGTCCTTGAATTGGTCAAAGAATTGACCCAGCAAGCTACGACCGGGTCGCCCCCGAATCTCATTGGGGCCGTGCTTCTCGGCACGGCGACCGGCTTCCTCGGAAGGCAGGCCTCGCTGGGGATCAACGCCATGACGTCGCGCCAGCTCCAGGGCATCCTGCAGGTGCCAGTGGTCGGCGGCCAATGGCGTTGCGGCTTGGCTCACCGCAGGGCCACTGCCCGCTTCGTCAGTCATTCAGTTTCGTCAAGCTCGGGCGCGGCCTTGACGATCATCACTGGAACGCCGGCGGCGTGCAGCACTTCATTGGAGACCGAGCCCAAAAGAGCGCTACGCAAGGCGCTCATGCCGCTGGCGCCCATCACCACCACATCGCACTGATAGCTTTCCACAATATCAACCAGGGTGTGGGCCGGATCGCCCGTGGCCACCTCGCACTGGTAGTCCACCTGGGCCTGATCCAGCAAAGCTTGCGCGGGGGCCAGGGTGTGGGTGCCCGCTGCCGCACTGATATCGCCAATCACTTGGGGGTCATGCGCCACCACCAACTCGTACAGTGTGGCAGGCTCCTGCACATTGGCCAGCACCACTTGGGTATTCAGGCCGTCTTGCGCCATGCGAATGGCAAACCTGACGGCTTCCAGCGACACGGCAGATCCGTCTACAGGAACGAGTATTTTCATTGGTTTCTCCAGCTTGAATGAGGGATGTGATGCTTTCAGGGTAGTCCACTCACGCTCAACCTATCTTGAGACAGGTCAATAAAAATCAGCTGCGAGCAGCAGGTCGCACCTTGTCCATCAAGCGATCAAAGACGCCAGCGGACACGAACTTGTCAACTTCACCCCCCAGCATGGCGATCTCACGCACCAGCGTGCTGGAGATGAACTGGTACTTCTCATTGGGGGGCATGAAAACAGTTTCCACATCCGGCATCAAGCTGCGGTTCATGCCGGCGAGCTGGAGTTCGTAGTCAAAGTCGGTGACGCCACGCACGCCTCTCACCATCACCTTGGCCCCCCGGGCGACCACAAAGTCGCATATCAGGCCGGAAAAACTCTCAATCTGAACCCCGGGATAAGCCTGGGTAGCCTCGCGTGCCATCTCGATGCGCTCCTCAAGGGAAAAAAGCGTCTTTTTGTGATGCCCGGCAGCCACAGCCACAATGATCTGGTCAAACAATTGTGCAGCGCGGCGGAGCATGTCTTCGTGGCCCAGGGTGATCGGGTCAAAAGTACCGGGATAGACAGCAATAACAGAGCGGGTCATGGAGCACCTCTTGTAAGTTAAACCAACGAGGCCGGTGCGGCGGCAGGTGCAACTCGGCGCTTGAGCAAGTGGGCGTGCACCGCACCCGCCTTCATGTGCCGGTGAACGGTGAGACCCGCACCCTCAAGCTGTTCATCGGTCCATGCCACCGGGGCCTCCAGGTAGATAAAACCGTCAGGGGCAATGGCGCGAGCAGCCGCCTGCAGGGCGGGCTCAAACACCACGGAGTTAAAGGGGGGGTCAATGAACACGGCGTCCATGCTGCCCGCATCCAGATGCTTGAGCGCGGCCAGGCCATCGCCGCGCACAATCTGGGTCGCACTGGCCTGGAGTTGCGTCTGGATGCGCTTGAGTTGCGCCACCAGCGCCGTGTCATGCTCCACGAGCGTCACTTCGCGTGCGCCTCGCGAGGCGGCCTCAAAGCCGAGTGCGCCGGTGCCGGCGAAGGCATCCATGCAGCGCCAGCCAGTCAAATCCTGGCCCAGCCAATTGAACACAGTCTCCCGAACGCGGTCTGGCGTAGGTCGCAGGCCCGGCTTGTCGGCCACGGCCAACTTGGTGCGTTTCCATTCGCCGCCGATGATTCGGACCACATGCGCCATCGCGCCCACGGCCACAACGGGCTTGGCCTTTTTTCGTACGGGTGCCTTGGCCTTCGGTGTGGGCCCGGATTTAAGTTGTTGCTTTTTCATGGGTAGAGCTTAACGGACGTGGTTGCGGATGGGGTTTCATAGAATAGTGCAACTCCTGCAAAGCACTTCATGTTCAGTTTTTTCAAAAAGAAGCCGCCACCTTCTCCTGCGGTCCACCCAACGGCATCCACCTCCCCCGGCGCGGCGCCCTCTCCTGCGCCTCCCACCGGACCCGAGACGGGCGGTTCACTGATCGGTCGTGCGTTGGTCACTCCGATCGACATTCCAACGCCCGGCGCTGTGCCGCCCGAGCGGGAAAAGTGGATTGAAAAGCTCAAGGCTGGCCTGGGCAAGACGGCGTCCAGCATTTCCAGGGTGTTTGTAGGCACCCAGATCGACGAAGCGCTGTATGAGGACTTGGAGAGCGCGCTGCTGATGGCTGACACCGGGGTGGCCGCCACCCAGTATGTGCTGGACGAATTGCGCCGCAAGGTGCGTGACAGCGGTGTCACCCACCCGGTCGCCCTGAAAAACATCCTGATTGCCACCCTGACCGAGATGCTCAAACCCCTTGAAAAGGGATTGGTGATCGGGCAGCACAAGCCTACCGTCATCATGGTCACGGGCGTGAACGGTGCCGGCAAGACCACTTCCATTGGCAAGCTCACCCAACATCTGGCCAATGAAGGCACGACCGTGCTGTTGGCTGCGGCCGACACCTTCCGGGCTGCGGCGCGTGAGCAGCTTGGCGTGTGGGCCGAGCGCACCACCGTAGAGATCATCAGCCAGGCCGGTGGCGACCCGGCGGCCGTGAGCTTTGATGCCGTCAGTGCGGGCAAGGCCCGGGGCAAAGACGTGGTGTTGGTGGACACCGCAGGTCGTCTGCCGACCCAGCTTCACCTGATGGAAGAGCTGAAGAAAATCAAACGCGTGGTGCAAAAAGCCGACGCCACCGCACCGCACGAAGTCCTGCTGGTCATTGACGGCAACACCGGACAAAACGCGCTGACCCAGGTCAAGGCCTTTGACGATGCGCTGCAACTCACCGGCCTGATCGTCACCAAACTGGACGGCACCGCCAAGGGCGGCGTGCTGGTGGCAATTGCCCGTGAGCGGCCGCTGCCGGTCTATTTCATCGGGGTGGGAGAAAAGCTGGAAGACCTGCAAACCTTCAATGCCCGGGAGTTTGCACAAGCCCTGCTGGCCTGATGCGCCCAGCCCGGGCCAACCGGTGAAAACACCCGTGACACAGTTAACCACGGCCTCTAAACTGCTTCGATGTATCAACTGATCAACACACTGGCAGATTTGACCTCGCTGAGGGACAGGGACGCGTTGGACATCGCCTTGGTCACCGCCATCCAGGATGTGCTTCAGCCCGAAAGTGCTGCCATCTACCGGATGGTGGGCGACGCCGACAACGAACGCTGGCTGACCAGCGCCCAGATCAACGGCGGTACCGTCATGCCGGTATCCGAGCCTGGGCTTGATGCCTTGCCTCGACTCAACACCGCCCCGCTGCGCCAACAGGCCTGCACCTCCCAACAGCCAACCCAGTCATCTGAAGCCCCCTGGACCACGGCATTTCCGCTTCTGGGTGCGTCCGGCTGCCGGGGCGTCCTTGAGATCCACACAGCTCAAGCCCTGTCAGAAGAGTCATGTCGCGTGGCCAACGGCGTGCTGCGCCTGTATGTCAATTTTCAGAGCCTCCTGGACTATGGTGAGCGTGACGCACTCACCGAGCTGCTCAACCGCAAGACTTTTGATGGCGCTTTTCTCAAAGCAACGGTCAAGCAAAAGCGGCGTGTCGATGCATTGGCAGAAAACCGCAACGCGGAGACCCCCGCAGGCAATTACTGGCTGGCCATGATCGATATTGACCACTTCAAGCGCGTCAATGACACCTTCGGGCACCTGATCGGTGATGAAGTCTTGTTGTTGTTGGCGCGACTGATGCGCGCCTGCTTTCGCCACCACGACCAACTTTACCGGTTTGGTGGCGAAGAATTCGTGGCTCTGATGCGCTGCGAAAGTGAAATCGACGCCCACGGTGTCCTTGAACGCCTGCGGGACAGCACCGAAAGACATCTTTTCTCCCAGGTGGGCCACATCACCATCAGCATCGGTTTCTCCGAAGTCATGACGGGTGACTCGCCCAGCGGTGCCATTGAACGCGCTGACAAGGCGCTTTACTACGCCAAGGGGAATGGCCGGAACCAGGTGCGCAGCTTTGCTGCCCTGGTGGCCGCTGGCGATCTCACCGGGCAGGCTGCCCCCACAGGCGAGGTGGAGCTGTTCTGACAACAAAAGTGCCGGCCGGACTGGGTACACTTCCCCGCCATGAATAAACTGCTCCCCCGTATTGAAATTGAAAGTGCCCCGCAACCCACTGCCGCCGTCATCTGGCTACACGGCTTGGGGGCGGACGGCAACGACTTTGCCGGCCTGGTGCCTGAGCTGAACCTGAGCGCCTGCCCGCCCATCCGGTTTGTGTTTCCGCACGCGCCTTCCATGCCGGTCACCATCAATGGCGGCTACGTCATGCCCGCCTGGTATGACATCCGCGGCACTGATCTGGTCAGTCGCCAGGATGACGCCGGCATTCGCCAGTCGGCCAGCGCGATTGAGGCTTTGATCGAACTGGAAGCCTCGCGCGGTATTCCTTATGAAAACATCGTGCTCGCGGGCTTCTCGCAAGGCTGTGCCATGGCGCTGCACACCGGGCTGCGTTTCAAGCACCGTCTGGCGGGCATCATGGCCTTGTCTGGCTACTTACCGTTGGCAGACACCTTTACCGCCGAGCGCCACCCCGCCAACGCCAATGCACCCATCTTCATGGCCCACGGCAGCATGGACCCGGTGGTGGTGCCAGCGCGCGGTGAGTCATCGCGCGACTTGCTCAGCAGCTTGGGCTACAAAGTGCAGTGGCACACCTACCCCATGCAACACAGCGTGCACCCGCGCGAAATTGCAGACATAGCCGTCTTTTTGGCCCACGTGTTGGGCCAGGGCACTCCGACTCGCTGACCCCATGACAGCGCGACGACACAGCCGGGTGCTGGGCATCGACTTTGGCACGTCCAATTCCGCTGCGGCGTTGGTGGACGACGAGGGCTTTCTGCGGGTGATTCCCCTGGAAGCCCACAGCCCCTCCATGCCCACCGCCCTGTTTTTTCCGGCCGAAGGCGACCACATTGCCTACGGCACCGACGCCATGCAAACCTACCTGCGGGGGGCACAGGAACAAGACCCGGGTGGGCGCCTGATGCGCGCCATCAAGAGCCTGCTGGGCAGCAAACTCATGGACGAGCAAACCGTGGTCAACGGGCAGCTCATGGGGTTCTTTGACATCGTGGTGCTCTTTTTCAAGGAGCTGAAGGCCCGCTCAGAGCGACACCTCGGGTTTGAGGTGCGTGCTGCCATGCTGGGGCGCCCGGTGCATTTTGTCGATGACCATGCCGACCGCGATGCCCTGGCACAAGCCACGCTGGAGCGTGCGGCCCGGGCAGCCGGGTTTGAGTCGGTGAGCTTTGAGTTGGAGCCCATTGCTGCAGCGTTTGACTTTGAGCGCCGGGTGGATCGGGACACCACCGTGCTGGTGGTGGACATTGGTGGGGGCACCTCCGACTTCACCGTGATCCAGCTCGGCCCCGATCGGCAAAAAAACGCCAACCGGGCAGCTGACGTGCTGGCCACCACCGGTACGCACATCGGTGGCACTGACTTTGACCGCTTGCTGAACCTGGGCTGCGTCATGCCGCACCTGGGCCTGGGTCACACCGGCCCCAGCGGGCGCGAGGTGCCCAGCAGCGTGTTCTTCGACCTGTCCACCTGGCACCTGATCCACCACGCCTACTCGCGCAAAAGCCTGGCGCAAGCCACGGAGTTATGGCGCTCATACACGGACCGCCGCCTGCACGAGCGGCTGATGGACGTGCTGCGCGAGCGCCAGGGGCACCAGATTCTGGCGCACGTAGAGGAGGCCAAAATCAGTTGCTCCATGAGCAGCGCACCGGCAGATATCGACCTGGACTGCGTTGAGCCTGGTCTGACCGCGGCGCTGACCCCCGAGCACATGCGCGCATTGCTGGCGCAGCAGGTGGGCACAGTTGTTCAGTGCGCAAAAGCCTGCGTTGAACGCGCCGCCAGTGGCTCAGCAGCCATTGACGTGGTGTACCTGACCGGTGGCTCGTCGGCTCTGACGCCGCTGGTAGATGCGCTGAACCTAGCCTTCCCCGGCGCCAGTCTGGTCAAGGGCGACCGCTTCGGCGGCGTGGCAGCCGGCCTGGCCTGGGCGGGTTTCGCAGCGGGCCAGCAGGTGCAGCATCAGGAGACGTCCGAAATGCTATTATAAAAATAGCAACCGACCTAATTAATACGCCGGCTAGAGCCCTGTTTATTCAATAAATAGGGCCAATACTCGTGTATGTGCCACTTGAGCCCGTCATCTGAATCAAAATGAAGCTAATCAACGCTTTCATTTTCTGGTCCACCCCTTGAACCCTTCCGATCCGCCGTCTGACTCGACCCACCTGGACACCCTTGCACAACTCCGGTTGGCGCTGCGGGAACAACAGGTGATTCTGGACACGGCCGGCGTGGGCATCGTCTTCATTCAGCAGCGCCGGATCATCCGCTGCAATCAACGCTACGCCGAGATTTACGGCTATGCCAACGCCACAGAGATGCTGGGCAACACCACCGCCTCGCTGTACCCCAACGATGCCGCTTCGCGCGCTCTGGGAGAGGCGGCCTACCCCACGATGGCCCGGGGCCAGTCCTACAAATCAGAGGTACGGATGAAGCGTCGGGACCAGACCGGGTTCTGGGCCCATCTGACTGGCAAACTCGTGAACCCCGGCGACACGGGTGAAGGCTCCATCTGGATTGTTGACGACATCACTGAGCAAAAATCAGCGCGGGCGCAGCTCGAAGAGGTGTTGATTGAGCAAAGCCTGATTTTGGACAACGCCATGGTGGGCATTGTTTTTCTGCGCCAGCGTATGGCAACCCGGTGCAATCAGGCCTTCGAGACCTTGCTGGGCTACCAACCCGGCGAACTGCGCGGCTGCTCATCACGCAAGTGGTATCTGAATGAGCAAGACTGGCTTGAGGCAGCCAGCCTCTGGCAGGTCCCATTCTCAAAAGGCTTGGGCTTTGAGGGAGAGATGCGACTATGCCAAAAGGATGGCACCGCCATTGACTGCGATGTGCGCGCCAGGGCGATTGACCCCAAGAACCCGGGTGAGGGTTCCATCTGGATCACGATGGACATCAGCGCCCGTAAGCGGGCAGAAAACGCGCTGCTTCAGGCCCGTGCCGACCTGGAGAAACTGGTGGAAAGCCGGACTCTGGAGCTCAAGCGCACCGTGATGGCCCTTGAAAGAAAGGCCATAGAGCAAAAAGAGTCGGAGGCCATGATCCAGCGGCTGGCGCATTTTGACCCGCTCACCGGACTGCCCAACCGGCTTTTGCTCAACGACCGCAGCGAGCACGCCCTGAACATCGCACGGCGCAACCAACAGTGCCTTGCCCTGATGTTTTTGGACCTGGACCACTTCAAAAACATCAACGACTCCCTGGGACACCGGGTGGGTGACCAAGTGCTGGTGGGGTTGGCGACGCGGCTGAAGTCAGCCGTACGCGAACAAGACACAGTGGCACGCCTGGGTGGCGATGAGTTCATTGTCTTGTTGCCCGACACGGATGCTGAAGGCGCGGCCCGCGTGGCAAAGAAGCTGCTGCAGACAACACTGAGGCCGTTTCAGATCGAACAAAACGAACTCACCGTGACCCCGTCGATTGGCATCGCGCTGTACCCGCAGGATGGCACAGACCTGGACACACTGTCGCGCAGCGCCGATGCAGCGATGTACCACGCCAAAGAAGAGGGGCGCAATAACTACCGGTTCTTCACCTGCGAAATTCAGGCGCAGTCGGATCGGACGCTTGTGCTGGACAACGCCCTGCGCCGCGCCCTGGAGCGCGACCAACTGCAGTTGCATTTTCAGCCCCAAATCTCGCTGCGCACAGGCCAAATCGTGGGGGCTGAAGCCCTGCTGCGCTGGAACCATCCCCAGTTGGGATCGGTATCACCTGCGGAGTTCATTCCCGTGGCTGAGAGCAACGGCCTGATTTTGCCGATCGGGGAGTGGGTGTTGCGCACTGCGCTCAAGCAATTGGGCGAATGGATCGCACGCGGCATGGCACCCATCACCCTGGCGGTTAATTTGTCGGCACTGCAGTTTCGCCATGCCAACCTGCCCCAACTGGTCAGCAGCATCCTGCTGGATGCGGCCCTGGCCCCTGGAGTGCTGGAGCTGGAGCTGACCGAAGGTGTGGCCATGACCCACCCGCTGAGCGCCATTGCCACTATGGACGACCTGCACCGGCGAGGGGTGCGTATGTCGATTGATGACTTTGGCACGGGCTATTCGTCCCTGAGCTACCTCAAACGGTTTCAGGTCTACAAGCTCAAAATTGACCAGTCTTTTGTGCGAGACATCACCGACGACCCCGATGACAAAGCCATCGTGGGCGCCATCATCAGCATGGCCAGCAGCCTGGGCCTGAAAACCATCGCCGAAGGCGTGGAGACAGCAGGCCAACTGGCCTTCTTGCGGGCGCGAGGCTGCGACGAGGTGCAGGGCTACTTCTTCAGCCGCCCCTTGCCGGCCGACGCCTTCGAGAAGTTCACCCTGCAGCACCGACCCGAACTCATTCAAATCCAGCTGTCCTGACCCCCAGCTGGGCGCTTGGCAGCACGGGCGCTCATTTCTCAATGGATGGGGCCTTGGCACCTGGCGCAGAGATGGCGTGCAGGCTCAGGCTTTTGATCATGGACTGCTCCAGCAGCTTCACCTTGGGCTCAATGGAGGCCTGAGTTTCTTCGACCAGACGGTCCATCAACGCCCGGTGCATCTCGCCGCCCATTTGCAAATACTTGCGGTTGACGGGTGACTCGATGATGGCAATGAGCTGGCGCAGTTCAGTCTCGCTGAAACGCTCGTGCATCAAGGCACCAATGGTGAGCGGCGCAAGCCGCAAGGCACGCTCACGCACCAGCGGCACGGCCTCGTCCACATAACGCCTGATGTCGGCCTGGATTTCCTGGGCCACAAACTCGCGTTTGTCCGCCTCCACCCGGGTCTGCAGTGCCAAACCTGCCTGTTGCAGCATGAGCTTGGCGGGTT